>JABHHM010000472.1 GCA_018671575.1 Methylococcales bacterium
AGAGAGAATTATATGCTTATATGAAGATTTTTATGTAAATGAGCTGTAAAAACGGCAGTGCATAAGAATATTATAATTATCAAATGTTTATTTTGAAATATTTAGCCCACTCAGGTGCTTGTTTTCGGACAGCCTCCTAGCAATGTCAATGAAATGTTACTTGATATTGATAAGGCAACGGAATTAACAACTTTAAAACACACTGTAAATGCTAAGCTGGACAATATTTCCTCACATATTGTCAACTATCGCGAATTCGAAGTTAATCGTGTGGAAGAGTCACAGCAACAAGTGTCAGATATGCAAGAGCGTATGGTTGAACTTGAAGAAGAAGCCGAAACGTTGAAAAAACTGGTTGTTGAGAAAAATAAACAAGCAACATTTGATGCTTTAACGGGGATACCTAATCGACTCTTTTTTGAGGAAAGAAGTGAGCATGAGTTCTCCCGTTGGAAGCGTTTTAATACACCATTAATTTTGGCAATTTGGGACATTGATTTCTTCAAAAAAGTGAATGATAACTATGGTCATAAAGCGGGTGATAAAGTCCTGAAAACAGTTGCGGGATTAATTAACAAGAGGATTCGTTCAACTGATTTTTTGGCGCGATTTGGCGGTGAAGAATTTGTTATGTTATTGCCTGGGACGAAACAAGAAGAAGCGTTGTATTTTTTGAATAAATTACGACTTCAAGTGGGACAATGTGGTTTTCGTTATCAAGAAGAGGTGGTTAATGTAACAGTGTCTTGTGGAATTAGTGATTTTCGTGAAAATGACAGTGTTGAAAGTGTTTTTGAACGAGCTGATCAAGCATTATATAAAGCAAAAGAAAATGGTAGAAATCAATGTGTTGTTGCAGAGTAACCAAGAGAGTATAAAGCCATAACGAGCAAGTCTTTCAATGTATTAATTATGTACTTAAATTTGGTATGATATTTTTTACCATGAAGTACATGAAGACAATGAAGATGAAGAAAGTCTTGAGGTAACACGCAATATGGGGGGGGTGTTGCGAGTTGTCTGATGTGTTTCATGGTAAAAATAGCCGAAATACAGGCTGATTTTATTTGCTCTTTTCTGCTTCTAAATTATCCAAAAACCTTTCAGCATCTAATGCAGCCATACAGCCTGTACCCGCAGATGTGATGGCTTGTCGATAAGTGTAATCACTGACATCACCTGCCGCAAAAACACCCTCAAGACTGGTTTGTGTTGCGTTGCCATTAAAACCAGACTTAACCGTTAAATAACCACCTTCCATATCCAGTTGATCCGCAAATAATTCGGTATTGGGTTTGTGTCCAATGGCGATGAAAACACCATGCAAATCAATGTCTTTGGTTTCTCCATTATTGACATTTTTAATTCTCATGCCAGTGACACCAGAATCATCACCCAGAACTTCGTCTAGTACATGGTTCCATTCAATATTCACATTGCCTGAGTTACCTTTTTCAATCAGTTGCTGGCTTAAAATCTTTTCTGATCGAAATTGGTCTCGTCGGTGTACGACGGTGACTTTGGCTGCAATATTGGATAAATAAAGGGCTTCTTCTACTGCCGTATTACCACCACCAATGACAGCTACATCCTGATTTTTATAAAAAAATCCATCGCAAGTGGCACAAGCTGAAACGCCTCGTCCTTTAAATGCTTCTTCAGAGGGCATTCCTAAATATTTGGCCGTTGCTCCAGTGGCAATAATTAAAGCGTCACAAGTATATTCATCCGAGTCACCTGTTAATACGAATGGTCTTTGAGATAAGTCTACTTTATTAATATGGTCAAAAATAATCTCGGTATCAAAGCGTTCACTGTGTTGTTGCATTCTCGCCATTAGGTCAGGGCCTTGTACACCTGTTGGGTCACCAGGCCAGTTATCAACTTCTGTGGTTGTCATTAATTGACCGCCTTGTTCCATGCCAGTAATCAGTACTGGATTGAGATTGGCTCTAGCGGCATAAACTGAAGCGGTATAGCCTGCAGGACCTGATCCAAGGATTAATAAGCGACAATGTTTTCTTTCGGTCATAGAATACTCCAGAGTAAATTTAATTTGCAGGTATATTAGCCTGTATTAAAAGATCACGCAAAAAAATGAAAACATATTTTAACCTGATTTATTAAGGTAATTTAAAAAAACCTAGGAATCATGGGGGTGCAATAGGGAGACTTACTGATTTTAGTTGGTGGTTATGTCACCTTGTTAAACTGGCAGTTATCTATTACTTTATTTAATAGGGAAATAATAAATTATAAAATTGAGTTGAGTAGCTAGGAGGCTGTCCGAGAATGCAGGTTTTCTCCAAAACAAGGAAAAATTTAGCGAAAAAGCGCAGTTTACTGGTGTAAATGAGCATTTTGAGCCAAATTTTAACGCAGTTCTGGAGGAAAGATGCGTTTTCGGACAGCCTCCTAGTCTGCTCAAACGAAACTTATACTCTTGTGGTATAAAATAATAATAAACAGATTCAATGAAATCTGTAGGAGCAACACAATAGTGTCGCAGGCAATTAAAAAAAAATCAGACGATGAAATAATCATAAATCCACTGTCAGATGGTATAAAAGAAGGCTTTTTCTTTTTATTCTCCGCCATAGCCATATATTTGTTTTTATCCATTTTAACTTATCATAAATCAGATTGTGGTTGGTCATATTGCGATATCAATGGGCAGACTCAAAACTTAGGTGGAATGGTGGGAGCTTGGGTGTCAGATGTTTTGCTGTCACTGTTCGGTTATTTTGCTTATATCTTACCTTTTCTAATTGCTCAGTTGGGTCGGTTTTTATTCCATCTTGAAGATAAGGTGGATTTTAATGTGATTCAAATAGGACTGATTTTTGCTGGTGGAATCATTACGCTTACTGCTGGAACAGGTTTGTGTCATTTGCATTTTGAATATCCAACGTTACCAATGCCAGGAAGTGGTGGCGGGATTTTGGGTGAGATTATTTCTGACGTATTTCAATCAACTTTCAGTTATGTGGGCGCATCATTTTTATTGCTTGGGTTATTTTTAAGTGGCTTTACTCTGACAACAGGTTTTTCTTGGATTAAATTTACAGAAGAAACTGGACGAATTACTTTGCTGGGTATTGATAAAATAATGAACGCTTTGTCTCCTATCAGTGATTATTTTGATCGGCTTCATGAAGAAACTGAGGAAATTGAGGTCATTCAATCTAAAAAAACAACATCGAAGCCTGTCGCAAAATCAAAAGCTAAAAAAACGGCTGAGGTAAGGCAAGAACCTGTTATTGAGATTGACAGTGAAACAGAACAATTACTTAAAACTCCAAAAAATATTGAACCCAAAATAAATTTGGTTGAGCAAAGTGACCGAGTTGAGCAGGAAAAACAAATTCAAATTTTTGACATGCCGACAGAATCCAAAATTCCGCCCTTGTCATTAATGGATGACGTCAAACCCACTAATGTTGGTTTTTCAGCAGAATTTTTGGAAGAAATGTCACGCCAGTTAGAAGTAATTCTTAATGATTTTTCAATCACAGCACAAGTGATGGATGTTCAGCCTGGACCTGTGGTGACTCGTTTTGAAATTCAATTAGCGCCTGGTGTCAAAGTCAGTAAAGTCACCAATATTGCTAAAGATTTAGCCAGAGCATTATCTACCATCAGTGTGCGAGTGGTCGAAATTATTCCTGGTAAGCCCTATATTGGTTTAGAAATTCCCAATGAAAATAAACAAATTGTTTATTTGGGTGAAGTTATACGTTCCAAGAAATTTGATAAATCAAAGTCACCAATGACCATGGCACTAGGTATGGATATTAGTGGCCAGCCTGCGGTAGCTGATTTGGCAAAAATGCCGCATTTATTGGCTGCTGGTACGACAGGGTCGGGTAAATCTGTTGCAGTTAATGCGATGATTTTGAGTTTACTTTATAAATCAGGACCGAAAGATGTAAGATTGATTATGATAGATCCAAAAATGTTGGAATTATCGGTTTATGACGGTATCCCGCACTTGCTATGTCCTGTTGTGACGGATATGAAAGAAGCGGCCAATTCTTTAAAATGGGCTGTGGCAGAAATGGATCGACGTTATAAATTAATGGCGGCATTGGGTGTTAGGAATATTGCGGGTTTTAATACCAAAGTAGAGGCAGGAATAAAAAATGATGAACCACTGAGAGACCCTTTGTTTGTACAAGACCCTGGTGCGGGGAAAATGCAGGCTGAATTATTGGAAAAACTACCTTATATTGTCATCATCATTGATGAATTAGCGGATATGATGATGATTGTGGGTAAAAAAGTAGAAGAATTAATTGCTCGACTGGCACAAAAAGCACGGGCCTCGGGTATCCATCTTATTTTAGCCACGCAACGCCCCTCAGTTGATGTCATTACAGGCTTAATTAAAGCCAATATTCCTTCAAGAATTGCTTTTCAGGTGTCATCAAAAATTGATTCACGAACAATCATTGATCAAATGGGCGCAGAAGCTTTGCTGGGCCATGGTGACATGCTTTACTTGCCTTCAGGGGCTCCTATGCCAGTCAGAATTCATGGGGCATTTGTGGATGATCATGAAGTTCACAAAGTGGTGAATTTTCTAAAACAAACTGGCGAACCTGATTATTTGGAAGAAATTGGACAGGAAATACCCGATGAGAGTGATGGCTCAGGAGACGCGGGTGCTGGCGGCGGTGGAGAAACTGATCAACTCTATGATCAAGCGGTAAAAATTGTTACAGAAAGTAGGCGTGCGTCAATTTCTGGTGTGCAACGACGATTAAAGATTGGTTATAACCGTGCAGCACGATTAATCGAGGAGATGGAAGCGGCTGGAATTGTATCGTCGCCAGAATCAAATGGGCAGCGTGAAGTATTGGCACCGCCACCTCCGAAAGATTAACTGATACTGATTGATATTTTTAATTATATTAAAGCGATGGATGAGTTTAGGGGGCATGCAACAAATAAACAACCAATCTTGCTGGTCTTTTTATCCATATTCTTTGTTACAAAAATCCTGCGCAATATTGGGTATTTATTTCATGACCCCTTATTTGAAATGATATAAAAAAAGCTGGTAACCAAAGGGGAGGTTACCAGCTTTTAACATATTTGAACTTAAACGTCGGAGCAAATATTAAGCGCTAACGTTGATAGAACCGATAGACGTGTTATCAGTCGCATCACCAGCAGAAGCTCCCGTTGCACCAGCAGCAGCCCCAGCGTCACCACCTACACCTAAACCAGCACCCGCCCCAACATCTTGCCCAATGCCTAATCCACCAGCACTTCCGCCCATTGCTCCAGCACCAGCTCCTGCATAACCAGCAGCGTCTCCACCAGATTTTCCAGATTGGTTAACACCTACACTTGAAGTTGCGTCATCTATCATTGTATATCTCCATAAGTAAAATTAAAAATTAAAAAATTGTGAATAAGCTTTAAGTTGATATGAAGTTTAGACAGTATTTAAAAAACCATCTGTGATGCATTTCACAATTTAGTTTTTTAATTGAAAAAATACTTTTTTATTATTTCGTGCCCGTTCCTTGTAACAATTGTTAAGTATTTTATAGTAAATGACATAATAGCCTCTTCTAAATGATGCGGCTTTTTTGTCTGTAAAAATAGCATTCAATTACTTCTGCAATGACCTTTTATGATTATTCAGGTTTGAATAAAAGTAGAATTCTTTAAGCTTGTAGTTGTTCGATTGATTATTTCAGATTGAAAGATTGTAACAGATTTGCTGTTTCAAATAATGGTAGTCCCATAATTCCAGAGTACGAACCTTCAATGTACTCAATAAATACTGCCGCTCGGCCCTGGATTGCATAACCACCCGCTTTATCAAATGGTTCACCTGTTTGAATATACGATTCAATATCATCTATGGTTAAATTTTTGAATTTCACTCGGCTGATATTAATTGCAATTTTTGAATCGTTTTCATTGACTACCGCAACAGCGGTAATAACTTCATGCTGAGAATTTGATAGTTGATTAAGTATTTGTTTTGCATGCTCAGTATCGTTGGGTTTACCCATGATTTGTTGATTTATCAACACAATGGTATCCGAACCAAGTACTGGTTTTTTATCTTTATTGTTTAAATTTACAAATACTTTTTGTGCTTTTTCTAATGCCATTCTTTTAACAAAATCAGTTGCACTTTCCTGATAATGAACCGACTCATCTATTTCTGGTTTAATTACTTCAAATGTAATGCCAATTTGAGTTAATAGTTCAGCACGACGAGGCGATGAAGACGCTAGGAAGCTGTCCGAGAATGCAGATTTTCTTCAGAACAAGGCAAAATTTGGCGAAAAAGCGCAGTTTACTGGTGTAAATGAGCATTTTGAGCTGAATTTTAACGCAGTTCTGGAGGAAAGATGCGTTTTCGGACAGCCTCCTAGTATGATTGAATTGAGCAT
>JABHHM010000186.1 GCA_018671575.1 Methylococcales bacterium
AACTGAAACTGAAACTGAAATGGGCGTCAATGCTGGATTGCAATCATCATCAGTTCAAAAAAAACAACCTGTTGTCGTCAAACCTAAAAAAACATTTCATAACCCATTAAAAAATAAATTATTTTATTTTTTTAACCAGCTTAAAAAAACGATTGTTCAGGTTTTTTATAGTGTGTTTTCTAAAGCTAAAGTTGTTTTTGCTACAATTCAGGAAAAAACTCAGCCTGATAATTCTACGCCAAAAGATTTTAAATCCCAAAAAACATCATTTTTCATTGAAGGTGTGGATGCTTTAGGTCGTCCCATTCAAGGCATCATTAGATGTATGAATGAACGAAAGCTAGTGGGAGTGATGAAGCAGAAAGGCATCAAGGTAATACGCCTTAAAAGAAAATACCAATACTTAATTCTCGAAAAATGGCGCTGGAAAATTGCCAGTTCATTGGCTATTGGTTTTTCTGTCGTGGTGATTTTAATTACCTCGAAACAAGTTGCTCAAGTGACAGAAATTATTTCAAAAAAAATGATTGAGCCACTATCAGTAAAAAATATTAAAATAAAAAAACACCATCGAGGTTTCGAGCAGCATTTGTTGATATCAAGTATTCAGCAACAAGCAATGGCAGGGGATATGAATTCACAATATCGCTTGGCAAGCTATCATGAGCGAGGTGGGGTGGTGGATAAAAGTCCTAAAAAAGCCTTTGAGAATTTTTTAAAGGCAGCTAAGTCAGGGCATGTGAAGTCCCAATACAAAGTGGCTGAATATTATTTATTTGGTCAAACACCAGTGAGTCGAGATTATGATGAAGCATTGCGCTGGCTTTATCATTCTGCCAATGGAGGAAATGTTAACGCAATGAATAAGTTGGCAAAAATGCATTTTAATGGTGATAAAAATGATCAGAAGATCGCGACGCATTGGTTGAAGCAGTCGATGAATTTAGGTGATAAATGGGCTGGGAATCGTTATAGTAGTGTTAACCAAAAATCGGATCATGCAGAAAAGGCGACTGAAAAATTTCTCACTACCAGTCGATTATTTGCTGAGAATCAACAGCTTATTCTTGAGATACAACAAACAAATTCTGAGCAGGAAAAACAAGCTTTGGTACAGTCATTGTCAAAAAAAATCAACTTGAAAGAATCTATTGACTAAATACATCCCTGATGTGTTTTTTTACATAATTCAGCAATTGTACCTTGTTCAATTTGAATGGTGGCATGGCCAATTTTAAAATGATGTTTTAAATGCTCGCAGGTTTGTATGAGAAACTGATCTTTACTGCCATCATTAGGGATGATTAAATGAACTGTCAATGCAATTTCGGTGGTGCTTGTCGCCCAAATATGAAGATCGTGAAGATCCACAACACCAGGTAAAGATTGTAAGTAAGATTTTACTTCTTCTGGTTTTATGTTTTTTGGGACAGCATCAATTGCTAAATCAAGTGAGTCACGAAACAGTCCCCATGTACTCATGATAATGATGATGACAATCATTATGCTGATGACGGGGTCTATCCAATAAAAATTTGTCCATGCCATTAGAATTCCAGCAATGACAACGCCTACCGAAACACCTGCATCCGCCGCCATGTGCAAATAAGCACCTTTGATATTGAGGTCATGTTGACTGCCTGAGATGAATAATAATGCAGTGGCTGTGTTGATGACGGCACCAATACCTGCAACGATAATAATGGTAGAGCTGTCTACTGATATAGGCTGGTTAAAACGTTCAATTGCTTCCCAGGCAATGATGCCCAATGTCATAATTAACATGATTGCGCTGAGCAATGAGGCAAAAATTGTGACGCGACGAAAACCATAAGTCCGATAAATGGTGGCTTTTTTAGTGGCTAAAGCGCTGGCTCCCCAAGCAAGTAACAGGCTTAATACATCGCTTAAGTTATGACCTGCGTCGGCAATCAATGCCAGTGAGTCTGCTAATAAACCAAAAATGACTTCAATTACGACAAATATTAGATTAAGTAATACACCAATGGCAAAGGCTTTGTTGTAGTTTTTAGGGTGGTGGTGATCATGGCAATGTGACATAAGTGACTGTTTCTATAATTATGTAAAAGCCTTTGGTTTTTTGAGGGTGATGTTAGGCTTCTTCCATCGTACACATGAGTGGGTGTTGATTGCTTCTGGAAAATTCGTTAACTTGATAGACTTTTGTTTCGGCAATTTCTCGTGTAAAAACACCACAAATACCCATGCCTTTTGTGTGAACGCTTAGCATGATTTGAGTGGCTTGATCCTGATTGTGAGAAAAGAATTTCATTAAAACGTCAATGACAAAATCCATCGGAGTATAGTCGTCATTTAATAAGATGACTTTGTACATCTTTGGGTGCTGTAATTTGGGTTTCTCTGCCTCTACAGCAATGTCACTTTCATCGTAATGTTGATTGTCTGGTGTATCTGTCATGGTTGATCCAGGTAATCATCGGGCTCTAAAAGTAATTCTACCTTTGGTTAAGTCGTAAGGTGTTAGTTGTACGGTAACTTTGTCTCCAGTCAATATTCGGATGTAGTTTTTACGCATTTTGCCTGAAATGTGTGCGGTAACAGAATGTCCGTTTTCTAATTCAACGCGAAACATTGTATTGGGTAAGGTATCCGTTACGGTGCCTTCCATTTCTATATTTTCTTCTTTAGCCATAAATAATCCTTGGTGATTTTATAAAACTCAGCGTACATTTCCGCACATTATATATAATTTAGAATTATTAGCCATTTTTTTCTTTTAGGGATGATAATTTAGTTTTCGACCTTTGGTAAATTAGTCTAAAATATTACCATGAATAATAAAAGCATCTTAAGTTTAAGGAATAATTTGAAACAATCAGGTTTCAGTCTGATAGAAATTATGCTTGTCATTGCCATTTTTACAATTATTTTTGGTGTTGCCGTTCCATCAATGTCATCTCTTGCCAAAAATAATCGCTTAGCAACCACTGCGGATAGTTTGTTTGCATTATTGTCATTTGCCAAAAATGAAGCTGTGTTTCAATCTAGCTTGATGACGATTTGTAAAAGTGATTCTCCCATGCTTAAAAAAGCAACGTGTACGGCTAAAAAAGCAAAAAATGTTGATTGGTCGAGTGGTTGGATTTTAATCAATGAGTTAAATAAAATTATTCGAGTTCATGAACCAGTGGATTCGTCCATTGAAATACGCAGTGATTGGCGTGTGGAATTCATGGCATCTGGTTTGATAAAGGATAAAAAATTGTCAATAATCTTTTGTGATGACCGTGAAAAGGAAAAGGGCTACACAATAGTTTTGAAGAAAGGAGAGTTGGTTAAAGAGACTTTTCAGTGTAAATAAATTTATCTGATTTAGGAATGGGCACGAAATAACTTCCCGTTCTTGGTTTCATATTTATTTTAAATTCAAATGATCTGATTGAATAAAAGCGTAGGAATAGTCACTCTATTTTGAGCTTTTATGATTGAATATCATTTGAAAGTGAAGTGAAGTGAAGTGAAGATGGAATTAAGAACGGGAAGTTATTTCGTGCCCATTCCTTAGTAAATATCAAGGAGAATTTAATGGCTTTGCCCGAACTCATTCAACAGGTAGTCAGTGAACAAGACTATTTGGATGGTGAAATGGCGAGTGATATAAAACATGAATACATTGGTGGAAAAGTTTTTGCAATGGCAGGAGCCAGTGAAAGCCATAACTTAATATCAGGTAATATTTTTAGAAAGCTAGGTAACCATTTAGAACAACAAAAATCTATTTGTAAAATATTTTCCTCAGATATGAAAGTTCAAGTTGCGAGTTCCGATCAAAACTATTTTTACCCTGATGTAATGGTGGTTTGTGATTCAGATGATAATGAAAGTGAATATTATAAAAAATCACCTGTTCTAATAGTTGAAGTTCTGTCCAAATCAACGATTAGGCAAGATACAACGACAAAAATGATGGCATACATTAATATTCCAACTCTCCAAGAATACGTCATGATTGCGCAAGACAGTTGCCGAATTGAAGTGTTAAGAAAAAACGAGCATTGGAAGCCTGCCTATTATTATTTGGGAGATGATATTGCTTTTGAATCATTAAATATTACGTTGACTGTGTCTGAGATTTACTATCAGATTGAAAATGAAGATATGCTTGAGTATATGGAAGGTTAAAGCTGAGTTGAGTAGCTCGTCTACTCAAACGAAACTAATCCCCTTGTGGGATAAAGCTGAGTTGAGTAGCTCGTCTACTCAAACGAAACTAATCCCC
>JABHHM010000287.1 GCA_018671575.1 Methylococcales bacterium
CTCTTTTGTCCATCTTCTTTGCCACAAAAAAGACAAACAAAATTTCTGCGCAATATGGGTAGTTTATTTATTGCGCGTTACTTTAACGTTTTTTAAATTCAGCAAAGATATCTTTGACCATTTGGTTGGTAAAGTTATTATCACGAAAGATAATCTGACAACCTTCTTTATCAATCATTTTCATTTTTAATAATAAAAAAACTTCACTGATTAAATTTCCCATTTTTAAAATTTTCCCAAGATCAGACATTTCATTGGGCTTGTCAACTTGCTCCTGCATGGCAAAAATAACATCTTTTGGTAATTTCCATTGTTGATGAACCATGACCGATAGTTTTTCTGAATTATCCGTCATGATACGCTTAAAAGAACTGGATTTTGGAGCAAGATCTGGATCAATTTCCCGATAGGCCTTCACTAAAAACTGAAAGATGATGATTTTACCAACATCGTGTACCAAACCAAGTAAATAAGCCATAAATTGGTCAGCAGCATAATGTTTGGCAATTAAGCGACACGCTGTTGCAGTATTTTGTGAATGCTCCCAAATTTGTTGACCAAATAATTTAAAATAAATGGGTTTAATTTCCAGCATAGGCTGCATAATTAAAGTGGTTAGAATGGTATTAATTTCATCATATCCCAGAATTAATACTGCTTTTTCTATGCTTCCAATGGGTTCTTCGCTGCATCGATAATAAGGTGAATTGGCAACACGCAGAATATCACCCGCCAAAGCAGGATCTTTCTTAATTAAATTGACGATGTGGGCGCTAGAAGTATCGGAATTTTTCAAATCATTGATTATTTCCATCACCGTTGCGGGTAATTTGGGAATATCTGAAGTAGGAACTTGACGGCTATTTAAAACATTTTCAACATGTTTTAACATATGTCGTTCAAATTGATTTAAACCCGTTCCTTTGTCCTTAGAACAACCAAATATCACATCATAGAAAGCCGATGAATAATCGATAGCCAGCTCTTCTTCCACAACAACCAACTCAGTCATCTCAGATGAGTCATCGACAGAAGTGATAGAAACCTCTGAGTCATTTAAGGACGCAGAATAGCCAACATTTATATTCTTGTGAGAATATCCTTTTTTTTCTGGCTTGCCACTCAATAAACTTAAAAACCATTTAATCATTAGGGTGTTTTATTCAGTAACATTTTTAACACTGATACCATTTTAGCTTTCATTTCACGACGATCAAGAATCATGTCTAATGCACCATGATCTAATAAAAACTCACTACGTTGAAAACCTTTGGGTAATTTTTCTCTAACCGTTTGTTCGATAACTCTTGGACCAGCAAAACCAATCAAAGCCTTTGGTTCACCCACACATATATCTCCCAGCATGGCAAAACTGGCTGACACACCACCCATGGTTGGATCAGTTAAAACAGATACATAAGGGATGCCTTTGTCTGACATCTTTTTCAAAACCGCACTGGTTTTTGCCATTTGCATCAAGGAAAATAAGGCTTCTTGCATTCTTGCCCCACCACTAGCAGAAAAGACAATCAATGGAATTTCTTCGGCTAGGCAGATATTGGCAGCACGAATAAATTTTTCTCCCATCACAGCCCCCATTGACCCCCCCATGAATTTAAATTCAAAGGCGGCAGCAACAACAGGCACCCCCTCAATTTGACCTTTCATCACCACAAAAGAATCTTTTTCCCCTGTATTTTTCTGAGCAATTACCAGACGATCTTTGTATTTTTTACTGTCCTTAAACTTTAAACTGTCTACTGCTTCAATATTTTCTGCCACTTCTTCCCTTGTCCCTTCATCCAAAAATATTTCAAGCCGTCTTCTTGCGCTGATTCTTAAATGGTGGTCACATTTAAAACAGACATCTAAATTTCGCTCTAATTCTGCTTTATAAAGAATAGCATTGCATTTTGGACATTTTTGCCACAAACCTTCGGGTACATTTCTTTTACTGACACCGTCGGTCCTAATTCTTGATGGAACTAATTTTTCAAACCAGCTTATTGCCATTGTTTTTTCCAATAATTAAAGATGAACATAACGCCCTTTGGGCAAAGTAACAAAATATTTTTAGAACCCTGAAAAAACACGGATATTCATTGAACATCATTCGTGTCTATCTGTGTTCATTGGTGGTTAAAATAAATAACTCATATCTATCTTGGCTAATAAAAAACTTTGTTTCCAGATACTTTAAACTTATAGCTTACAATGCGTTGTAATACAATGATCTACATAAGAAACCAGATATTTTAGGGTAACTCATCCAACGCGCACCTCATCGAATTAATCAGCATTTTGACCTGGCTAATTGCTTCATTTTGGTTGTTCTCATTTTCAACAATTATTTTAATCAGCGCACTACCGACAATCACCGCATCACTTAATGCCCCTACTTGTTTAGCAGATTTGGCATCACTGATACCAAATCCAACACCAACAGGTAACTGAGTTGATTGTCGGATGGTTGTTAATTTTTCCGCCACCGAATCCGTATTGAGATTTGAGGCTCCCGTCACACCTTTAACTGAAACATAATAAACAAAACCAGAAGCCACTTCACAAATCGTTTTAATTCTTTCAGGCTTGCTTGTTGGAGCAATTAAAAAAATAGGATCCAGTTGATTATTGGAAAGTTCCTGACAAAAACCAGCTGATTCTTCGGGAGGTAAATCAACGGTCAAAACACCATCAACACCACAATCAGCTGCTTTTTTGGCGAATGTTTTATACCCCATTTTTTCTATCGGATTTAAATACCCCATTAATACAATCGGAGTTTGACTGTCTTTTTGTCGAAAATCTGACACCATTTGAAAAACTTTTTCCAAGTTCATACCATTGGCCAAAGCTCGCTCACTGGCTTTTTGAATGATGGGGCCATCAGCCATAGGATCTGAAAATGGAACACCCAACTCCAGAATATTAGCACCAGACTCAACCATTGCATGCATTAAAGGAAGCGTAATTTCGGTTGAGGTATCACCCGCAGTAATAAAAGGTATTAATGCCTTTTTATGGGAAGCCTGTAACGCTTTAAAACAATTTGATATTTTACTCATACTTCAATTCCTTCATGCGTTGCAACCGTGTGAATATCCTTGTCACCCCGACCTGACAAATTGACCACTATTGATTGTGAAGAATCCATAGTAACAGCCAGTTTTTTAGCATAAGCAACGGCATGACTCGATTCTAATGCAGGAATAATACCTTCAATTCGAGTTAAATCATGAAAAGCATCCAAAGCTTCATCATCGGTAACCGCCACATATTCTGCTCGCCCACAATCTTTCAACCAAGCATGTTCTGGTCCAACACCGGGATAATCCAAACCTGCCGATATAGAATGTGTTTCAATAATTTGCCCGTCATTATCATCCATTAGATAGGTTCGATTACCATGTAAAACCCCTACCGTACCTGCACACAACGGAGCGGCATGTTGTCCTGAATCCAATCCTTTACCTGCCGCTTCAACACCGTAAATTTTAACCGATGAGTCATTTAAAAAAGGATAAAATAAGCCAATTGCATTCGACCCACCACCCACACAAGCAACCAGCGCATCAGGTAAACCAGCTTCCATTTCAGCAAATTGTTGTTTGGCTTCCCGTCCAATGATTGCCTGAAAATCTCTCACCATCGCGGGATATGGATGCGGCCCCGCAACTGTTCCAATAATGTAAAAAGTATCATCTACGTTGGTTACCCAGTCTCTCATGGCTTCATTGAGTGCATCTTTTAAGGTTTTTGAACCTGATTCTACGGGACGAACCTCTGCTCCTAGCAAGCGCATTCGATAAACATTCAGTTTTTGCCGTTGAATGTCCTCTGCCCCCATATAAACCACGCACTCAAGTCCTAAGCGTGCTGCAACGGTGGCACTTGCAACACCATGCTGCCCCGCCCCAGTTTCTGCAATTATTCGTGTTTTTCCCATTTTTTTGGCCAATAATGCTTGACCAATGGTATTGTTGATTTTATGGGCTCCCGTATGATTTAAGTCTTCACGCTTTAGAAATATTTTCGCCCCGCCCAACTCTCGACTCCAGCGTTCAGCCAAATAAAGTGGTGATGGTCGTCCCACATAATGAGCCAAATCATAATCTAATTCTTTGACAAACTCGGCATCGTTAAAACAGTCCTGATAAACTTCATTCAAGGCTTCTAGTGATGCCATGAGTGTTTCAGATGCAAAAATTCCACCGTGAATTCCAAAATGACCCTTTTCATCAGGCAAATCCATATAAGAAGATAAGGTTTTATGGTCGGGCATTCATTACTCCATTCATCATTGATTTCATTAAAGACTGACTCTTCAATCCTTTATTTTTTTCTACACCACCACTGACATCAACAGCAAATGGCTTCACTGTTTCTATGGCAATTTTAACATTTTCTGGTGTCAAACCACCTGCCAGAATAATTGGTTTTTTACGTTGACTAACAGAAGGAATTAATGACCAATTAAAGGTTTCCCCCGTTCCTCCAGGTATACCTTTTTGATAAGTATCTAGTAATAAACCAGAAGCGGCCTGGTAATCCGCTTCCATTTTATGATAATTAACCTCGGATTTCATGCGAATAGCTTTCATATAAGGTGTATTAAATTGCTGGCAAAAATCAGCCAATTCATCACCATGGAATTGTAAAATATCAAGCGACACTTGATCCAGTATCTGTTTGATTATTTCTGCTGACTCATTCACAAACAAACCAACAACAGTCACAAAAGGAGGTAAACTATTAACCACGCAACGTGCTTGTTCAATGGTGACAGATCTGGGACTTTTTTCATAAAAAACCAAACCAATGGCATCAACTCCTGCATTGACCGCATTAATTGCATCATCGGGATTGGTAATACCACACACTTTAAGACGGGTTCTCATTGGGTGAAATTCTAACTTAATTTTTTTAAATATTTGAATAATTGACGAGCATTTTTAGGAGGTTGCTCTAATTTCAATTCTTTTTTTGCATTTCTTATCAACTGTCTCAGTTGAGTTCTATCGTATTGGGAATACTGATTCAATAATTCATTGATTGCACTATCCCCCTCTTTGATCAATCGATCTCGCCACAATTCTAATTGATGAAAATGATCAACCTGTGCTGATTGATGATGCGTATAATTTTCAAACTGTTGACTGATATTGGCAGAATCAATATTTCTCATCAATTTACCAATATATTGCATATGACGACGCTTTGCACCATTACTTTTAATTGTTTTTGCAAATAGGACGGCGGATCTGAGCTTGTCTTCCATTTCAAAAGAATTTAATACCGTAACGGGCAATTCAGTCAACTTAACCCCTAGTTTTTGCAGAGCTTCCACTTCTCTTTTTAACTGGGATTTACTGGCCGTGTCATATTCATTATTTTGATCATTATCATGATCTATTTGATCTGATTCATTTTTCTTCATTTATTACTATCTACTACGTTTAAAAAACAAAGTAATGATTATATATTGATCAATTAAATTCTCAACACAAACAACACCTGAACTTCATTTTCATCCGTCCTTTCATCACCTAATTTATTCATCCAAAATTGATATTCAATGCCGACAAAAAATTTATCAGCAACATCAAACAGGGTTTTACCCAAATCATAACGAAATTGGGGTTGGGCTAAAACCCAGTCACTGACTTTGCCACCAAATTCATTAACGCGCTCACCAATATATTCAATATGGCCTTCGATACTGAAATTGTGAGCTCCAAAAGACAATGGATAAGCCCAGTTGACATCAATCATGGTTGAATCATTTTCACTTGGCGCACCACCGCCACTGGCACCTTTACTGTTATCCAGGTAGGCAGTGAAATCGGAATTCAAAAAAGCAAAACCAGGAAGATTCCACGACAATCGGATGCCTGGCAAATATTTAACCACTTTGGCATCTCGTGCCATGTTGATACCTGCGACAACGCCAACATCACGAATCAAACTCAAGCCGCTTTCAAACCCCATGATTTTATTGAGACTAAAATTCAAATAGACTTCACCATAATAGTCATTGTCATTAAAACCTTTATTTTCTGAACTATCGAGATAATCTATAAAAAAGAAATTATCTCCATATTTCCAACCACTGGCATGTTGTAATGTGATCACAGTGGTTGAAGCTGAACCACCTCCTAAAAACTGTGGTGTTTCTATTTTTCCGTTGGCTAGGTGTAATTCCGTTTTACTCCAGTCCAAAGCATAAGTTAAAGGTGTAAAACTGACTAAAAAGAGAGAAATTATTAAACCTATATTTTTTTTCATTTGGATCATCCTTAATTATCAATCAAAAATAGTAACTTGATACTTTTGCTTCAACCGTTTTATCTGCACCGCTTCATCCATTAAGAATTGATTAAATTCTTCAAGAATCTTTGTGTGCTTAACTGTTGAAAGGTAATAATCTGCTTTTGAATGTGGTAGAGAATCATTAAAAACCAGTTTGTTTTTATTCTTGTAATTTTTTTTCAAATGATGTTCTGCAACAGCAACATTGATATAAGCACCATCAATTCGTTTATGAATGATCTGCTTAATAAGACCTTTCAAAGATGAGTTTTCAACAACCCTAATTTTTTTTGCATGGATAGCATCCAAATAACTCCAGGGAGTAAACCCTCTGACGATTCCAAGTGTTTTGATCTGACCTAGTTGTTTATTTTGATTCGCAGGTAATACCATGGTGCCATCAATATAATTAGAAACACTATGACTATACTGTACTTTTTTGCCCGAACGTTTTTTCAGATCAGATTTCCAATAAGGACTATCTGGGTATTTAAAATCTATTTTTTCAACCAGTAACATCTTAAATAACCGCTTAATGGGATAAGCTTTATATTTAAAAACAATGCCTTTTTTCAATGCAAACAAATCCAGCACCGCTCTGGAATATCCCGTATACTGACCTTTAACATAAGAAAAATTAGGATAATACGGCTGAGGTTCAACACCCACTGTATATACTTTTTGAGCTTGAACGGAATTCATTAATAAGACCAAACTCATCAATAAAATACTTTTTGAATAAAATCGCATTGATTACTCCTCTGTTTTTCCAATACATTTATGTACAATCCACTTCACCAACATTTTATTCAGTACGTCGGGGTCAATTGGTTTTGTGAGAAAATCTGTCACTTGAGCATTTACCACCGCATCACTGCCTTTAACCATGACATTTGCCGAAACAATAATAACTGGCTTGCTGTAAGCATACTCATTTCTAAGTTTATAGGTAGCAGTCAAGCCATCCATTTCGGGCATTTGAATATCCATTAATACCATATCAAAAGATTGTTTTGATATTTTTTCCAAAGCTTCCAACCCGCTATTGGCAACCACAACATTAACCCCATTTTTTTCTAATAATGATCGAAGAATTATTTGATTGGTTAATTGATCATCCACCACCATAATGTATTTTCCATTCAGTATTGTAAGATCAATTTCTTCTTTTACAGGTGTTATATCATCACTGGACTCGTTTGGAATCCATCGATCAAACACCATTGTAAAATAAAATGAACTCCCCACTCCCACTTGACTGGTCACCCCAATTTCACCTTGTGCCAATTCCACAATGTGCTTACTAATAGCTAGCCCCAACCCTGTTCCACCATATTTTCTGGTGGAAGAAGCATCTGCTTGCTTAAAGGACTGAAAGATATGACTCACTTGTTCCTCAGGGATACCAATACCCGTATCACTGACAGAAACCATCAATTTAATGGATGCTTCATTTTGTTCAATCATCTCCATTTTAACCGTAATAGAACCCTCTGAGGTAAATTTAACGGCATTATTAATCAAATTAATTAAAACTTGACGAAACCGCAAAGGATCCCCCAAAACACTCGATGGAATATCCGAAGAAATATTGAAAATTAATTTTAAGTTTTTTTCTTCGACTTTGATATTAACAATATCATTCACTGTCTTTAGGTCTGTATTAAAATTTAATTC
>JABHHM010000156.1 GCA_018671575.1 Methylococcales bacterium
GCATTGGTTGTTTGAAAAACAGCTTCATAAGTTAAAGTACCTGAACGTGAAACAATACCTATTTTACCAGGCTGGTGAATAAAGCCAGGCATGATTCCAATTTTACAAGCCCCTGGCGTTATAATCCCAGGACAATTTGGACCAATTAAATAGGAATCACTGGATGCCAATGCTGACTTAACTTTCAACATATCCAACACTGGAATACCTTCTGTAATGCAGGCAATCACTTTAATTCCAGCGTCAGCAGCTTCCAATATTGCATCAGCGGCAAAAGCGGCGGGTACATAAATCATGGTGGCATCTGCATCTGTTTGTTTAACAGCATCTTCAACGGTATTAAAAACAGGTAAATCCAGATGAGTCTCGCCACCTTTACCTGGTGTAACCCCACCAACAAAATTAGTTCCGTACTCAATTGCCTGCTGTGAATGAAAAGTGCCTTGCTTACCAGTAAATCCCTGACAAATGACTTTGGTGCCTGCATTAACCAAAATACTCATGTTTGTTTCCTTAAATTTTATTTTTTTATATTGATAGGTTTTAGCTTTAGGAAGATATATGTTCCTTAGCTAACCGATGCAACCACTCGTTTTGCACCATCGGTCAAATCATCGGCAGCAATAATATCAAGCCCACTGTGCTTGAGCATTTCCCTTCCTTTTTCAACATTTGTTCCTTCTAGCCGTACAACCACAGGAACTTTGACACCAATTTCTTTGACAGCACTGATAATGCCTTCAGCAATTAAGTCACAGCGAACAATACCCCCAAAAATATTAACCAAAACTGCTTTAACTTTACCATCAGATAAGATAAGTTTAAATGCTTCTGCAACACGGGCAGCCGTTGTTCCACCTCCAACATCAAGAAAGTTTGCAGGCTCTCCACCATGTAATTGCACCACATCCATGGTTGCCATTGCCAATCCCGCACCATTCACCATACAACCGATACTACCATCCAGCGTAATATAATTCAGCTCATGCTCACTGGCAGCGGCCTCTTTTGCATCTTCTTGAGAGATATCACGCATTTCGGCAAGATTTTTATGTCGGTACAATGCATTATCATCTAAATTTATTTTGGCATCCAATGCGATCAAATCGCCATCTCCATTTACAATCAATGGATTTATTTCAATCAAGCTCGCATCATTTTCAACAAATAACTGATAAAGAGCAGACATGATAGACGATAATTGTTTAATTTGATTTTTTTCAAGTCCCAAACCAAAAGCCACTTTTCGACATTGATAACCTTGTAAACCAGCTGCAGGATCTACTTGAATGGTTATTATTTTTTCAGGCGTAGTCGCCGCAACTTCCTCAATATCCATACCACCTGCACTGGATGCCATAAAAACAACTTTTTTGCAGGCTCGGTCAACCAGCAACCCCAAATACAATTCTCTTTCGATGGGTTTAACCTGTTCAACCAATACCTGCTTTATGGGTAACCCATCAGCACCTGTTTGTTTGGTAATCATAACCGTACCCAACATAGCGTCTGCTGATTTTTCAACATCATCCAATGATTTAACTAATTTCACACCACCCGCTTTACCTCGGCCACCCGCATGAACCTGAGCCTTAACAACCCATGACTCGCCGCCCAGTTTTTCGGCACATTTTCTTGCCATAGCTCCAGAATCAGCCACTTCGCCCACTGGCACAGGAATATGATAGGTAGAAAATAATTGCTTCGATTGAAATTCATGGAGATTCATTTGATAAACACCTTAAAATTTTGCTGAGAATTTTTGACCACTGATTAAGTTTATTATTATAGATAATTATTATAGAAAGGATATAATACTGGACATCATTTTATTGTTTCACTTTCACTAAAGGTCAACTAAAAATGGGTAGAGTCCTGTTAGTCATCATTATTATTGTCTTTGTCTTATTCATCATACGACAACTGTTATCTCTAAGACAAGACAAAACAGAGCCGACCAAACCCATTGATAAATTTATTAAATGCTATAAATGTGGTGTCCACACACCTGAAAACCAAATCATTTCATATCAACAAAATCATTATTGTAAAGAGTGCCTTCCTCAAAAACATCAACACGATGATTAATTTAAGTAGGTGACCATAATTATCTTAACAAAATTATGGTCACCTACTTACAATATACCTCCACAACTAAACCCACTTAAAACTCACAATAAAATCCCTGAAATTTCTGTATTGTTATACTAGTATTTATTGCATAACTACCTAACATTTTTATGTCTTAAATATTTGATATTATGCACAGTCTCAACAAAAGCATGACTGTGGCAAACCAAAGAAACTGTAATCCATTGATTTACAGAGCCTAATATCAGTTAAATAATTAAAACCATTACCGAGATTTTAGTATTATGTCAGCCCAAAAAACAAAAATTCATTTAAGTGGATTAGCAAGAAGACTGGTATGGGACAAATTCATTACCGAAGAACAAGCGTTACAAGCCCAAGAAGATGCCCATAAAAATAAAATACCGTTAACATCCTTCTTAGTTAATAACAATATTATCAAAAGTTACCATATTGCACTGTCTGCATCACAAGAATTTGGTGTACCTTTACTGGATATTGATGCCGTTGAAATTGATCATGAAATTGTTAACCTACTCAAAAATGACTTAATCGAAAGACACCATGCACTACCTCTACACAAAAGAGGTACCCGCCTATTTGTTGCCGTGTCTGACCCCACCAACCTGCAAGCATTGGATGAAATTAAATTTGCCACAGGCCTAGCAACAGAAGCAATTGTGGTAGAAGACGATAAGCTCAGTAAAGTTATCAAAAAATTCCTGGAAGCCACTGACACCTCAATGTCTGACATGCTGGATGATGATTTAGAAAACTTAGACATTGAAAGTGGCTTTGATGAACCCTCTAATAATGATGACCCATCATCAGATTCAGATGACGCACCCGTGGTTAAATATGTTAATAAAATATTACTGGATGCAATAAATAAAGGTGCATCTGATATCCACGTTGAGCCTTATGAAAAAATATTTCGTATTCGCTTCAGACAAGATGGTGTTTTACAAGAAGTCGCTAACCCGCCATTAAATTTAACCAACCGACTAGTATCACGACTTAAAGTCATGTCCAAAATGGACATTGCAGAAAGACGTGTTCCACAAGATGGCAGAATCAAAATGAGGCTATCTAAAAATAAAGCCATTGATTTTCGCGTCAATTCTTGCCCGACTTTATTTGGTGAAAAAATAGTATTGAGGATCTTAGATCCAACCAGTGCTCAAATTGGCATTGAAGCATTAGGCTTTGAAGAAGAGCAACAAAAACTTTATCTGGAAGCCATTCACAAACCCTATGGCATGGTATTGGTTACAGGACCAACGGGTAGCGGAAAAACAGTTTCTCTCTACACCGCTTTAAATATATTAAATACCGTCGATAGAAACATATCAACCAGCGAAGATCCTGTTGAAATCAATGTGACAGGAATTAATCAGGTACATATCAACAATAAAGCAGGACTGACTTTTGCCGAATCACTCAGAGCCTTTTTAAGACAAGACCCTGACATTATCATGGTGGGTGAAATTCGTGACCTTGAAACCGCAGAAATCTCAATAAAAGCGGCTCAAACGGGTCACTTGGTCATGTCTACTTTACACACCAACGACGCACCACAAACATTAACACGACTCGCCAACATGGGTGTTCCAGCCTACAATATCGCATCAGCTGTACACATGATTTTGGCTCAACGACTGGCTCGACGACTCTGCAATAAGTGTAAAAAAGAAGTTGAATTACCCGCGGAAGCACTGCTTGAAGAAGGATTTAAAAAAGATGACTTGGATGATTTGAAAATATACGCCCCTATCGGCTGCGAGTCTTGCGCCAAAGGTTATAAAGGCCGGGTAGGCATTTATCAAGTCATGCCCATTTCAGAAGAAATGGGAAAAATGATCATGGAAGGACGCAATGCTCTTGATCTTGCCGTACAAGCTAAAAAAGAAGGCATTGATGACTTACGCACCTCTGGACTAAAAAAAGTTGCCAGTGGACTCACCAGTATTGAAGAAATAAACCGTATTACTAAGGATTGATAATGGCCGTTGCAAAAAAGACATCAAAATTAGACAAAGATGAACTTTATCAGTGGGAAGGAGCCGACAGAAATGGTAAAAAAATAAAAGGCGAAATACGTGGCCGATCAGTCAATATCGTCAAAGCTGAATTAAGACGCCAAGGCATTAGTGCAAACAAGGTTAGAAAAAAACCTAAAGACTTATTTGCGTCCTTAAATAAACAAAAAATCAAAGCCAAAGACATTGCCATTTTTAGTCGTCAATTGGCCACCATGATGAGCTCTGGCGTACCATTAGTACAAGCTTTGGACATTGTGGCAAAAGGCAATGAAAATGTATCTATGCAGAGTTTAATTAATGCTGTTCGATTAGATATTGAAGGAGGCTCAACACTATCAGGCGCATTAAAAAAGCATCCTTTATATTTTGACGATTTATTTTGCAACCTGGTTGAAGCAGGCGAACAAGGTGGTATTTTAGAATCTTTGCTACAAAAAATTGCCAGTTACAAAGAAAAAACCGAATCTATTAAAGGAAAAATTAAAAAAGCACTCACCTATCCTGCCGCTATTGTCATTGTTGCTTTTATCATTACCGCTGTTTTATTGATAAAAGTTGTCCCTCAATTTGAAGCCATGTTTCAATCATTTGGCGGAGATTTACCTGCCTTTACTCAAATGGTGGTCAATATGTCCGAATTTTTTCAGGAAAATTGGGTATTTATTTTTGCTGGAATCATAGGCACTGTCGTTGGGTTTATACAAGCCTACAAGCGTTCACGCCCTTTTAAACAAGGTTTTGACAAAGCCATGTTGAGCATTCCGATCATTGGCGTAATCTTACATAAAGCATCCATTGCTCGATTTGCCAGAACATTATCTACCATGTTTGCCGCAGGTGTGCCATTGGTTGATGCAATGGAGGCCGTCGCAGGAGCAACAGGCAATGTGGTCTACTCTAACGCCGTCATGAAAATTCGAGAAGAAGTTTCAACAGGTCAGCAACTACAGTTTTCCATGAAACAAGCGGGCGTATTTCCTCATATGGTCATACAAATGGTTGCCATTGGTGAAGAGTCAGGATCACTGGACTCCATGCTCTCAAAAGTTGCCGATTTTTACGAAGAAGAAGTAGACAATGCCGTTGATTCACTGAGTAGCCTAATTGAGCCACTCATTATGGTTATTTTAGGCATACTGGTTGGCGGCCTAATTATCGCCATGTACTTACCTATCTTCAAAATGAGTTCCATGATGTAACATGAATAATTTTTACGCCCTTTCAATTTTACAGGAAAGTCCTCTATTATTTGCCATTATCGCATCAATATTTGGACTACTCGTTGGCAGCTTTCTAAATGTAGTCATCTACAGATTACCTGTGATGATCGAAAATGAGTGGAAAGAGAATTGTGCCGAACTCAATGATGAAAATTATCAACCCAGTGGCAAAATATTTAACCTGGCCGTTCCTCGGTCTCGTTGCCAGCAGTGCCAGTCACTCATCACTGCCTGGCAAAATATTCCTGTCATCAGCTACTTATTGCTTCGAGGAAAATGCCCTAATTGCCAAACCAACATTTCTATTCAGTACCCTATTGTTGAGTTACTCACGGCAATTACCACCT
This sequence comes from Methylococcales bacterium, assembly GCA_018671575.1. Taxonomy (GTDB): domain Bacteria; phylum Pseudomonadota; class Gammaproteobacteria; order JABHGC01; family JABHGC01; genus JABHHM01. The sequence continues at coordinate 5,701 of JABHHM010000156.1, forward strand.
TTGTTGTTGCCTATCACTATGGTTACAGTATTCAAAGTATTGCGGGCATTATTCTGACTTGGTCATTGATCAGCTTAATGTTTATTGACCTCAATACATTTTATCTACCTGACAACATCACGTTGCCATTCATGTGGCTAGGACTCATATTAAGCTTATTCAATGTATTTACTGACAGTCAATCCAGTATCATAGGTGCCTGTGCAGGCTATCTTAGTTTATGGAGTGTTTACCAGTTATTCAAACTATTAACCAAAAAAGAAGGCATGGGATATGGTGATTTTAAACTGCTGGCCATGCTGGGTGCCTGGATCGGCTGGCAATATTTAATATTAATTATTATTTTATCATCATTCGTCGGTGCAATTTTTGGTATCTCCATGATGATTATCAAAAACAATAACCGCAACACCCCCATCCCCTTCGGCCCTTACCTTGCTGTTGCAGGCTGGATTGCATTATTATGGGGCAACGACATTATTCAGCTCTATACTGATTGGGCGATGCCTAACCGACATTTTCAATGATGGTCATTGGCTTAACAGGCGGAATTGGCTCAGGAAAGTCAGAAGTAACCCGTCATTTTGAAACACTGAATGTTCCTGTATACGATGCGGACGTTATCGCAAAATCATTGGTTGAACCAGAACAACCTGCGCTCAAAGAGATTATTGACAAATTTGGTCCTGATATTATAACCAGTGATGGAGAGTTGGATCGAACTCAATTAAGAAACATTGTTTTCAATAAACCGCAACAACGACAAATTCTTGAAAAAATATTACACCCCAAAATACGTCAATCAATACTTCATGAAATTAATCACTGTAAAGCAATTTACTGCATTGTCTGCATGCCATTACTACTAGAAACCAGACAAACTGATTTAGTTGATCGAATTTTGGTGATTGATGTCGATGAAAAACAACAAATTAACCAAGTTAAACAACGAGACAACATCACTAACAAAGAAGTAGCAACCATCACATCAGTACAATATTCACGACAAAAAAGATTAACCTATGCCGATGATGTCATTCTAAATAATTCAAATCTATTTGATTTACATCATAAAGTAGAGGAATTACACAAAAACTACTGTGTTTTAGCAGAAAAATACTAAAAATCCCCTTTATTTTCATGTAAAATAAAACCCTTGTTTATTGTTGTTCTATGTAAGGAAGCTTTTGTGCCAGAAAACATCATTTATTACGAACAACCGCTCAACGAAAAAATTCGTACATTCATGCGACTAGAACACTTGTTCTTACAATCAGAACACGACTTCATGGGTGACGACATTTGGCAATCACGCTCCGCCATTAACACATTGATCGAAATTTTAGCTATTTTTAATCGTGCTGACTTAAAAACTGATTTCATCAAAGAACTGGAACGACACGCCAAAACACTTGAAAAAATGGAACAAAACCCCGCAGTCGACCACAACAGACTGGCTGAGTTACTCAGAGAAATGAATCATCTTGCCCAATATTTTCATGATTTTAATGGCTCACTCTGTAGCCAACTAAAGCAAGATGAATTTCTTAACACCATCACCCAACGTAGCTCCATTCCAGGAGGAAGCTGTAGCTTTGACATTCCTGAATATCACCATTGGTTAAAACAACCCCCTGAATTACGTTATGAAATCACTAAAAAATGGTACAGTGTTTTTGAAACACCTAAAAAAACCATTATGCTACTTCTTAACATCATGAGAAATAGCTCTTTACCCACACAGCAAACAGCAAATAATGGCTTTTTTCAAGAAACTCTAGACCCCAACTTACCTTGCAAAATTATTCGTGTTGCTGTACCTGCCAACCTGCCTTTTTATGCCGAAATCAGTGGTGGCAAACATCGTTTTGTTATTCGCTTTATCAATTCTGCTTTATCAGAACAATCTGGTCAAACAACCAATGATATAGACTTTGAGTTAACTCGTTGCATACTCTGATGACAAAAAACAACAAAATAACCACGGTCAAATGCCCAACCTGCAAAAAAATTATCCACTGGACACCAAAACAAAAATACAAACCCTTTTGCAGCGAACGTTGTCGTCTAATTGACTTGGGCGACTGGTTTGAAGAAGAACACAGAATAGCCGAGCAAAATAATTAAGGAATAAGCACGAAATAAGGTAACGCGCAATAAATAAACTACCCATATTACGCAGAAATTTTGTTTGTCTTTTTTGTTACAAAAATAGGCGTGTAGTCGCTCTACATAACTATTTTTGTGGCAAAGAAGACGAACAAAAGAGCCAGTAAAATGGGTAATTTATTTATTGCGAGTTACCTAACTTTCCATTCTATCCTAAAATAATTTTTAACCTAAAAATTCAAGCTCTAAATTCAGTATAAAGCTAAAATCACAAACAGAGAGCTAACATCTTGCCTCAAAACACATTAAAGTAGTGAATCATAGCAAAAATATTTAGCGCACTAGACGCTCTCAATAGATTCAATTTATTTAGAATATAGTTACAGCAATTGATTTAAGTCAAGGAAAATGAAACTGATAAACTATATTATCCTCTCCAATTAATAGATAATAGATATTTATAAACAAAATAATAAAGAACAAACTAAGGTTGCACACAATAAAGACCATATAGCACCAGCATTTTAGCGTATGGTTAAAACCACACCAACCAACAACAATAACCCCTATAAATCAATAAAATAACTAAAGACCTTATTTTTTCATGGAATTAATTTTGTTTATATGCTACACTTGTTGCATACAAGAAACAAAAAACGCAAAAACAACAATGGAGATAATTATGAAAAAACTACTCATGCCCAGCATAGCAATGTGCTTACTTGCACAACCATTCGTAGCCTCTGCTGACTCTAAACTTTATGGTGAATTTCGTTACTCACTTAACTCAGTTGATGACAATGTAAGCGATGGATTAACTGCTACTGACAATACTTCTTTATTGGGAATTAAAGGCTGGTATGGTGATGAAATCAAAGCTTTTTATCATTTACAAATGGGGGCTAAAACAGACAGTAATTCAATCACTGACACAACTATTGATGGAACAACAAGCAAAACAATTAATCCCAACGACACAACTCTCGATGGAACAACAAGTACAGATGTTTCTAGTGCCAATATAGCATTAGGGCAACGTTTCTTTTTTGCTGGCTTAAAAGGTGGCTTTGGTAAAATCGCTTACGGTCGCATGACCAACGCCTATAAATTTGCAGGTTTTGCAAATGATCCTCTCTATAATACAGCAGGTATTGGTGCAAATGGTAATTTTGGTGGTGGTGGCGCAACATATGGTCTATCTGGCGCAACCAATGGCTTTACTGACAACTCATTACAATACAGCTCACCTAAAATTGCGGGCATGCTGACATTGAATGCTGGCGTTTATATAGATGACTCCAATGCAGATGAACATGGCACCAACATTGGTGCAAAAATTAACATGAGTGGTTTTTTAGCTGGAATTCAGTTTGCATCTAACGGCACTACAGTTGTAACACTTCCTGGCATAGTGGCAAATGGAGATGCGACAAGAATCTACCTTGGATATAAAGCAAAAGCATTTAAAGCATTCTTATCTGTTGAAAATGTAGATACTTCTGCAACACAAGACACCCAATATGTTCATTTAACAGGTACTTACAATTTTACTAAATGGAACACATTGACGGTATCACTTGGCACTGTAGACAATGGTTCAGCAAAAGGCTCAGGCATCAACGTAGGTTATTTCCACAAAGTTGCCCCTAAAACTAAAGTATTCGGCACATTGGGTTCAGTTTCTTTGAAAAATCAAACCAAAGATGCAACAAGTCTTTCATTAGGTGTTTCACATAAATTCAGTGTTGGCGGAAGCTAGACTGATCATTAAAGCTGAGTTGAGTAGCTTGCCTACTCAAACGAAACTTATACCCTTACGGTATAACAAAAATAACACTTAAGAAAAAACTTAAGCCGTTTCCATCACTCCTGATTGAAACGGCTTTTTTATTTTGACAATGAAGTAATTTGCTGAACCACCCGATCCAAATCAATTTCTGACCTGATAGAAATCCATAATTTATCCCCAACATTTAATTCATTCATTACATCACGCTTATCGCCGACAGAAAGCTTAGGCAATGGTGTTAATAATTCTATTGCTATACCTCCCCCCACTTGAATTTGCTGATCACTGGAAAACAATGAACGCGCTTGTTTCGATAACACCATCAAACCATTCCGTTTAAGCATTGTTTTTACATTAAGACAGACTTGTGGCTGAAAACCATAAATATCTTCTTCACCATAAACGATACAATGTTTTCGAGTAAACGAGATCGCTTCAGATGTAATGTCCACACTATTTGCCTTAATCGCAATTTCCAAAAAATGCTGAGCATTAGAATTATTGACTTTCTTTTCCTTAACACCTCGCTTCCCTAATGACGAGACAGTTTTTTCTGATAATTTAGAGTCATCACGACAAAGACTCATCACCTGATCATTACTAAAACCTTTTGATAAATAATAATCAACATCACTCCGACTGCAACCCGCATTTACATTACCTGCAATGTGGAAGACAAATAAACTCAACACCACTCTAAAAGTATTCATATAAAAAACCTTATTAAAAATTAACACTCAAGAAACAGCTCAACCTGCCGAAAAATTATTTGAGCCAGAAATATAACTCTAAATAATTATTTAGGATTATACACTTTTACATACAACAAAAACCTAAAGGACGAATAATGAAACTAGAACATTTCTTTAGTATTGCAGTCAGACAACCACAATTCAATATTGATTATTTTATCAAGGCAGTCGGCTTGACGGATAAAATAAATAAGAATGGTGCTATTAACAAACTCATTAAATTAAATGGTGCAGACCACCCCATTGTCAGCATTGCCAAAAGACAAAACTTATTAAGAGAATTAAGGGAAATTATCAATCACAATATGATGCCCTATAACCCCTATTATTATACCAAAGAAATTAATACGTCATCAAAAGCAGATCGAAAGTATGGAGCAGAAGAAAAACTATTAGAATTGGCTTTAGTGGTTGCAACAGGGAAGCCATATATGAAATTAGAACAAGAAAATTTCATCCCAAATGTTCAAACTCTTCGTGACTTAGGAACAAAACAAAAACCAAAATCAGAGCATTTTACAAGCATATTAAATGACCACACCCGAGACAGAATCAAAAGTTACAAAAAAACTCAAGCACCCGTCAAACCTAAAAAGAAATCATTTTTTCCTGGGTTATTTAAAAAAGCAGCTTAAAATTTCATGTAAAGAACATAATTTCATTGCCTAACAAAAATATCAATAAACATGTAAACTGTATTAATTTTTAAACCATGAATGAACACTAATATTTTTTATAACCCTAAAAATATTAGTGTTTATTCGTGTCCATTGATGGTGGTTTAAAACCTTGTTTTTCACAAAAACAGACACATAGTCGAACCATGCAACTATTTGAGTAACGAAGTCTGCGGGCAAAAGATCAAGTAAAGGTCAGGGGATGGCAATAAATAAACATCCAAC
>JABHHM010000398.1 GCA_018671575.1 Methylococcales bacterium
CTTTTTGTAATCAAATTGCCTTTGCCATACGGAAATTAAATCTTAAATTAAAGCTTAAGTAGATTGAGTTAGTTGAACAGACAGTCTAGGAGGCTGTCCGAAAATGTAGGTTTTCGTCAGAACAAGGCAAATTTTGGCGAAAAAGCACAGTTTACTGGTGTAAATGAGCATTTTGAGCCGAATTTTAACGCAGTTCTGGCGGAAAGATGAGTTCTCGGGCAGCCTTCTAGCGGGCAAGTTTCAGTGTATCGATAATGTGCATAAATTCATGTACTATTTTTACCATGAAGTGCATGAAGCCAATGAATAAAAAATGTTGTTTTCCGATACTTTAAAAATATCTGATCATATATTAAGTGAGTCATTATGAAAAAAGCAATTTATGCAGGAAGTTTTGACCCATTAACCAATGGTCATTTATGGATTATTGAACAAGGCGTTAATTTATTTGATGAATTTACCATTGCAATAGGGGTCAATCCAGAAAAAAAATATACATTCAGTGTCGAGGATCGCCACGCAATGATTGAAGAATCGGTTGGCGGTCGATTTAATGTTGAAATTGATATTATTAAGAATCAATTTTTAGTTAAATACGCAGAAGACATGAATGCTCAGTATATTTTACGTGGTATACGCAACGAAAGTGACTATATCTATGAAAGAGGGATGCATTATATTAATCGAGATATTTCATCCACTGTTTCTACTATTTTTATGATGCCACCCAGAGGCATGGCGGAAATTAGTTCCAGCTTTATTAAAGGATTAATTGGTCCCAAAGGTTGGGGGCAGGTTGTTGAACAATATGTGCCTGCCAGTGTGTATCAACGAATTTTGTCAAAGTTTAGTTAATAAAAAATGAAAATACTCATCATTCGTCGAGATAATATTGGTGACTTAATTTGTACTACTCCAATGTTTCAAGCGTTAAGAGACAAATATCCCGAAGCATACATTGCTGCTTATGTGAATAGTTATAATAAAACCGTATTGCAGGGTAATCCTTATCTTAATGATGTTTTTGTGTATACCAAAGCCAAGCATCGGGATGACAAAACCAGTTTGTGGTCAGTTTATCGGGATAAAATTCGTCTCACGTGGCAACTTCGTACAGAAAAATTTGATTATATTATTTTAGCGGGCTCAACGTTTACAGGTCGAGCGCTCAAATTTGCTCAAATTCTAAAGCCCAAGCATATTATTGGTTATTGCAATGAGGAAAAGGATGATTGTAAGGCAATTGACTTGCCGTTACCAACAGCAAGTGCCAAAGATAAGCATGAAACAGAGGCTACGTTTGCTTTGTTGGAAAAGCTGGATATTCATCAGTCACCAGGTTCAACCTTGATTGTGCCTGCGCCTGAATATTGTCTGGGTGCTTCTGAACAAGTCGCAACAGCATTTATGAAACAATCATATGAATCCATCATTGGTATACATATTAGTGCAAGAAAACCAAGTAGTCGCTGGGCAATTAATAACTATGCTTCGTTAATTCAACGTTTGTATGAAAATAATAAAGAGTCCGTTTTTTTATTATTTTGGGCACCTAGTTCAAAAGCTAATAAATTGCATCCAGGGGATGATGAAAGTGCCGTAGAGTTATTGAATCAATTGAATGGAATCCCTGTTTATGCTTTCAAAACTGAAGTATTGGAAGAGTTAATTGCTGGTTTGTCATTATGCAACACAGTTATTTGCAGTGATGGTGGTGCAATGCACATTGCTGCGGCTTTAAGTAAGCCGATGGTTTGTTTTTTCGGTAATTCAGATGCCAGTCATTGGTATCCCTGGGGAATCAAGCATCGATTAATTCAGCCTGATTCATTGGATGTTGTGGATGTCAGTGTTGACGAAACTTTTAGGGTCTATCAGACGCTATCTTCTTAAGCAAGTTTTTTCAGCTTGCGTTTTTTAATAAAAAAATGATAAAAGTCAAGAAAACCTCACTTTTATATAAAATATTTTTTGTGGTGGTGTATGCTTTTGAGGTGTGTCATTTTGACGCAGGTTGACGCAGGTTGTGTAATTCAAAAGTCTTCAAAGTCTTCATTAATTCTATGTTGTGTGAAGAAAAGTTGTTTTTCATGACTGTAAATTTTCTTAGTATGAATTAAGGAGATAGGCTGTCAAAATATGAGTTTAACTAACGATTTTAACTAACATTGATATTTTTATTAATAATTATAATCACAACAATATTAAGGGGTGATATTTATGATGTACCGTAAAATAGCCATTACTGGTCTATTGGCTTTGATGGCCTATTCAAATTGTGCAATATCGGGGGAATCAAGAACGGTTAAAGCAGGTAAGAAACTGTATAATCAAAATTGTACTTTTTGTCATCAGGCAGATGCTATAGGTAAGGTTGGTTTTGCACCGTCACTCACTAACGAAGAATTTTTAGGCACCGCATCAGATAAGTTTATCATGGGAACCATTCGTGATGGACGTCCTGGTACTGGAATGCCTCCATTTGCACATTTAGGACGTAAGCAAGTTAAATCAATTATTGCTTATTTACGTACATTTTCTAAACTTCCCAACAGATCAGCGGCTATTAATGCGCAACCAAGAGCTTATGGTAATGCTCGTTTAGGAAAGTTGTGGTTTGATGATATCTGCTCGACTTGTCATGGTGTTAATGGTGATGGATACGCTGCGGGTGGTACTGGTACGGCTATTGGTAAAGCAGGCTTCTTAAATAAAGCGTCAGATGGTTTTATTCGTGAAACCATTAAGAAAGGGCGTTCTAATACGCGAATGTTAGGTTTTAGTGGTCCAACTGCTTTAGCCAATCTAACTGACCGTGAGATTGATGACATTATCGTTTACTTACGCCAATTAGCCAAATAAAAAATTTAGGAGAAATTATATTATGAAACGTGTAAAAAAAGGTATGTCACGACGTGATTTTATGAAGACCAGTACTTTTGTTACTGGTTCAGCAGCAGGAGCAGGTTTATTTGTTTCCAATAATCCTGAGCTAGAAGCAGCACCAGCAAGTTCTGAGAGTGCAACACGAACAACCGCTTTAGCACAATGTCCATACTGTGGTGTGGGTTGCGGTACAGTGATTCAGGCAGAAAACGGAAAAATTGTTTCAATGAGACCTGATAAAGATCACCCAACTAACTTTGGTTTGCAGTGTATTAAGGGTTTAACCGCTGCTGAACCTATGTATGTTGATCGTATGGAAGGTGACTCTTATGTCCGTAAAGATGTATGGGCTGAATGGAACAAGCCAGGACATGGTGATATTGAGTACATTAGTAAGACTAAAGGATCATTCGACGAAGAGCATTTTATTCGTATTCCCTACCATGATGCTTCTGTCATGGTGGCTCATAAAGTCGCTCACTTTGCTAAAAAATATACAGGTAACTCAGTTTCTTTGTACGGTTCAGGCCAATTGACGATGGAAGGACAGTATTTAGAAAACTTATTTCTAAAAGGTGTTTTAGGTTCTAACACCATTGAAGCTAACGCTCGTATGTGTATGACATCTGCAGTAACAGGTTATTTTGCAACTTTAGGTTCTGATACGCCTCCTTTGGCATACGAAGATCTTGAGTTATGCGACATGATGATGCACTTTGGTCATAATGCTCGTGAATCACATCCAATTATATTCTGGCGTGCAGCGGATCATAAAAAGAAAAACAATATCCCAACGATTATTGTTGATCCTCGTCGTACTGGAACTGTGATGGGATATGAAGATATTAATCCAAATAACACCGTTCATGTACCTATTCTCAATGGTGATATCAGCTTTCTTAATTCAATCGCTCATGTTTTATTAAAAGACCATAAAGATGTTATTGATTGGGAATTTGTTAAAGCCCATGCAACAGGTTGGAAAACTTATGTTGATGGTTGTCTTAATGATTATAGTCCTGAGCAAGTTCAAGACCGAATGGGTGGAGCTAATCATGAAGTGCCACCTGAATTAATTCGTAAAGTAGCGGGACTATTTGCAGATGCAACACGTAAACGTTTGGCTCGCAGTAAAGGTAAGCATTCTGGAAAAGGTCATGGTGGTGTTATTATCATGTGGGGTATTGGATACAATCAACATATCCATGGTCAGCATAATGTTATTTCAATCATCAATTTATTGACCTTAACAGGTAACTTGGCTAAGCCAGGTTGTGGACCATTCTCTATGACGGGTCAACCAAATGCAATGGGTGAAAGATTTACAGGTGGTCTAACTGGTCGTTTACCATTTAATCAACCATTGAAAAATAGTAAACATCGTGCTCACATGGCAAAACACTGGAGAGTTCCTGAGAGAAACTTGGTTAATGCCATGAAGTCAAAAAATCCTGGTTATGCCGTAGGTATGATGGAGCGTGCATTAAAAGATGATCTTAAAGCGATGTTTTTAGTTTATGCTACTCACATTGATTTACCGGATTCTTATAACTTGGTCAGACCTGCATTAATGAAAACATTTAATGTAGTTCAGGAAATTTATCGTCATGCACCTAATAATTTGTATGCTGATGTTATTTTCCCTGCAGCAACATGGGGTGAAGTAGAAGGTGTTTACATTAGTTCTGAACGACGTTTAAATATCTGTGAAAAAGGTGCTGAGCCTCCTAAAGGCTGTTTACCAGATATGGATATGGTTATTGATAAAGCCAAAGAAATTGCAGATTTATTGGGTATGGATGGAAATAAAATTTTACCATACCAGCGTAAAGCCAATGGTTTTTATGATGCTCAGGAAGTGTTGAGAGACATAATTAAAGCATCCGAGGGTACTGATACTGATTTAACAGGCATACTTGAAGTTGAAAAGCTGGATGGTATAACGCCTTATGAGCAATTGAAAAAATTGCGTGGCATTCAATGGCCAGCACCAACCTATGATATTGCTAAAGCGGGTGGTACTAAGCGTCGTTTTATGTTGCAAGAAGGTGATTGGAAAAACAAACCTTATGGTTATTTCCGTACCAAAGATGGCAAAGTGCATATGAAACTGTGTCAGCAGGATTATACTGATCGTTTGAAATACACCAAAAAATTGATGGAATTTGGTGTGAAAAAAGGCCTGTATACTATTGACCACATGGATCTTATTAAACTGGCTAGAGATAGAGGTTTAACTCCAGATATGCCAGATGAAGAACATCGTGGTAAAAAATGGAATCAAGTTCCTAACGATAAATTCCCATACTGGATGGGTTTGGGTGTGGTTTATGAGCATTTTCATACTGCTAAATCTAACCGTAGTCCAACAACTCGTCGTTTAGTACCTGAAATGTACGTTGAAATGCATCCTGAAGATGCCAGTGATTTGGGTATTAAAGATGGTGATAAGGTGCGTGTTGTTACACGACGTGGTTCTTTAGAAGCTCGTGCTCAGGTGGGTACAAATAGTTTGGTGAGACCTGCTCGTAATAATGTGCCTCGTGGTTACATGTTTGGACCTTGGAATCTATCGGTTGCTGACAGTGCCGATCCTAAGAAAAACAAATGGTTAGCCAATGGTATTACCAGTCGTGTATGGGATCCCGTCTCTGGACAGGTTGACTTTAAAAAGTTAGCTGCCCGTATAGAGAAAATTTAACCTTTAAATTTAAAGGAGGGTTTTGCCCTCCTGGTAAATTATGCAACGCAGATCATTTATTAGTTCATTAATCGCCAGTGCAGCAGCGCTGGCATCAACAGGTTCGTTGGCTGAAAGGTCACAACCTTCTTTACGTTTTTTGCGACCTCCTGCTGCATTAGCAGAAGATGACTTTTTAAGTCATTGTATCCATTGTGGGCAATGTGGTGAAATTTGTCCTAATCGCTGCATCAATTTTTTCACATTGGAAAATGGTTTATCTTCTTTAGGGACTCCTTATATACTGCCTCGTGAAAAAAGCTGTATTTTATGTATGAAATGCGGTGATGTCTGTCCGACTGGTGCTATTAAAAAAGTTGTTCGTGAAGCAAAAGCAATCATTGATAATGTAAAAATGGGTCATGCCAGAGTTAACAAAAGCTTGTGTTTATCCTACCAAGGAAAAACTTGTGGCGTTTGTTACCGAGCTTGTCCATTACAAGATGTCGCTATCTATGTTGGTATGCTAGAACAACCTCATGTCACCGATAAATGTGTAGGCTGTGGGTTATGTGAACGTTCTTGTATACAAATGCCACAAGCCATTCGTATCATTCCTAATTACGGATAAAATTATGAAGTCATCGTCTCCTTCCCAGCCTTATTTTCTGTGGTGTCATCTCAATAAATTAAGGTGGTTAAGTTTAATCATTGTTTTTTTAATGTTGATTATTTTGCCATTTTTTTATCTTTATCAAACGTATGCAGCTTCATTTGCGTATGATTTATTGGCTCCATCAGAGAAGCAACTTTATGATGTTGTTGAAACCTTAACTTCTCCTTTTACCAATGATCCTGTCAGAGATTTGGATGCCATCAAAGGAACTACATGGTCTGGTACATTCTGGGGGTTAAAATTGAGTGACCCATTGGCAGTTGTTGCTCAATCAGCAGCCAGTTTGTCTGTTTACTGGCCATTTTTTCTAACAGCTTTGATTCCCATTATTTTAACATTAATATTCGGGCGTTTTTTCTGTGGCTGGATTTGTCCCGCAACATTGCTTTATGAATTAAATTCTAATTTGGCTGTTTGGTTACATCGCTTAGGATTTAAGTTAGGTAATCGAACTTTTGATCGGCGTTTTAAATACTTGGTTTTATTTACAGGGCTAGTTTTGTCATCAATCAGTGGGGTGGTTTTAATTGCAGGCATGTATCCACCAGCCATTATTGGTCGAGAACTATTTTATGGCATTGCACTCAGTGGATTTGGTGTCGGTATGGTCTTTTTTGTCGGAACTTTATTGTTTGACTTATTGGTCTCGCGTCGTGGTTTTTGCCGTTATTTGTGTCCTGGTGGTGCTTTATATTCATTATTAGGGCGTTTTCGTATTTTTCGTATTCGACGAATAGTAGAAAGTTGCAATGATTGTGCTAAATGTAATGCAGTTTGTGAGTTTGGACTTGACCCCTTACGTGATCATTTTGGGCAAGAATGTAATAATTGCACGGCTTGTATTGCTGTTTGTCCAACAGATGCAATGACGTTTACCATTCAATTAACCGATTATCCAGAGCAAGGAGCAGGGCATTTAGGTCGTCAGTACCGTCGTGAAAATTCAGAAGAGGATAAATAGCCATGAAACGTCGATCATTATTACAAAGTTTATTGCAAGGTAGTGTCGTTCTGGGAACCAGTGCTTTACCTTATGCTGTATCCAGTTTGATGTCATCTGATGTATCTGCAGATCCTGTGCGTAACTATTGTCGCCCACCTGGTGCATTGCAAAATGATGATGCATTTATTGATGCTTGTGTTGGTTGCGGTCTATGTGGTGAAGTTTGTCCACCAAAATGTATAAAATTTCATCGTCGTGATGAGGGTAAAAAAGTGAATACACCTTATATAAATACGGCTGAAAAAGCCTGTATTTTATGTGATAAGTGTATGGAGGTTTGTCCAACAGAATCGTTGACAGAAATGCCGAAAGATAAAATCAATATGGGTATTGCACAAATTGACCGTTTGGCTTGTTATCCATGGGTTGATCGAGGTGTTTGTGGGGCTTGTGTGGCAATCTGTCCTATCGGTACAAAAGGTATTGATTTTGAATTTGCAAATTTTTATAAACCCATTGTAAAACAGGGTTGTGTTGGTTGTGGCATGTGTGTTGAAATATGCCCTCACCCCAGTGTGCCCATTTGGATTATTGATCGCAAAGAAGGTACTGTTGCCAAGCATACTGTTTAAATAATAGGTGTTTTTATTTTTACCATGAAGGTATAAAGTTTGTCTTCTTGCGCATCATGGTAAAAAATTAGCTCAATTTCCGAATATTTAAAAATTTGCCCGTTAGGGCATCATGCCCTAATGGATGATTCAAATTTAATATGAAAAAAATCTTTATTATTATTGTCATTGCTTTGTTGCCAGTTGAATTACTGCTGGCTCATCATGTTTTGGGGCGTCCAGCTTATAGCCTTAATGAAGATTCCAATACTCCACCAAGTATGCAGGTAGAAACACAAATTGGTAATTATTTTATCAATTATATGGTTTATCCAGCTTTTCCAAAACCCAATGAGCCAGGGCGAATTAATTTATATGCTTCACGATTAGACAATGATGCGCCATTTACTGGAGAGGTTACTTTTACAGTGCGTGATGATAGTTGGTTTAATCAAGATGAAGAGCCTCTTGGTAAACAGCCTGTTGATGACAATGTTTTTCGACAGGGCTTTGTTTTTGCCAAGGATGGTAACTATGTTATCACTGCTTCATTTAAAGCAGAAGGTGAACCCTATATTATTGAGTTTCCTTTGCGAATAGGGAATCCTGCTCCTATTGGGCCTCTCGGTATTGCCTTTGGTCTTATTGCCTTGATTTTAGTGACCGTTAGCGTTATTCAAAGAAAGCGTTTAGGTCGGCTAAAAGTGCGACAAGCACAGCAAGATATAAATGTATGACCGATGATGAGTTATTTGCTTTAGTTAATGATGGCAGTATCTGTATCATTAATGGCGAGCGAACCATGGTTCACCCTGGATTACCTTATGTTTGGGGTGGCGTAGTTGGTTTTGTCATGCTTCTTGCAAGTTTGTGGATGTTGCGAACTTCAGTCAAAAATTCTAAAAATAGTCCTCGTTTTAATCTTATATCATTGCCTGTTTTAGGAAATTTAATACGATATATTACAACCAGAGCTTGGGTTTTAACCAGTATTAAAAGTATTTCAGTTATTTTATTTTTAATGGTTATTGTTGCAGGCTTGTTTGGTACGCCAATTGCTGAGCGTAATTTAGCAACCATGTTGACCTGGAATGTTTGGTGGGCAGGTTTAATTCTGGCTGTATTTTTTTTAGGGACAACCTGGTGTAGCATATGCCCATGGGATGCCATTGCGACTTGGTTGGTGCGCCGACGTCTGTGGTTACGCGCAGAACCCAATAATAGTTTTAATTTAAGAGTGCCAAAACAACTTCGTACAATTTGGCCTGCATTATTATTATTTACAGGATTGACCTGGCTTGAATTAGGTGCTGGTGTTACTACGAACCCCTATGCAACTGCATTATTGGCATTAATAATGGTTGTTTTGGCAACGCTGTCCTTGTCTTTATTTGAGCGTAAAGCATTTTGTCAATATTTTTGTCCGATAGGGCGAACTGTTGGCTTTTATGCTCAATTGGCTCCCGTTGAATTGCGTCCCATTGATAATGATGTTTGTCTAAATTGTACTTCTTTAGAATGTTTTCATGGGACTGACCTGATTGAGCCCTGTCCAACTCATTTGGTGATGGGAACGTTAAAGCAATCAACCTATTGCACTTCTTGTGGAAATTGTAGTCAATCATGTCCTGAGCAGAATGTTGCTTGGCGCTTAAGGTCGCCTAGCACAGAAGCAATTCAAGAGTCCCGTCCACATTGGGATGAAGCATGGTTTATGCTTGGTTTGATGGCGTTAACTTTATTTCATGGTGTGACTATGATGCCATTTTGGTCAAGCTGGATCAGTAATTTTGGTCAAATAATTAATGATTCTGGACAAATGCTTTGGACTTTCTCAATTGGTTTAATCATTAGTTTATTAATGCCAATATTTTTATACGCTATGATGGTTTGGTTGACAAAATATTTAACACGTACCACGCTATCTTTTAGACGGGTGTTTACACAAATGGCTTTTGTTGCTATTCCGTTAGCTTTTGCTTATCACTTGGCGCATAATCTGAATCATTTGCTACGTGAAAGTATTGGTACATGGGCAGTGCTACAGAACCCGTTAGGAAATAATATGTTGCCACTGTCTTTGAGTGAACAGTATTTCCGTCATATGCAATTACAGCCCCATCAAGATATTTTGTTTGCAGTTCAGGCAGGATTAATGGTTTTTGGTTTTATTATTGCTATTAAAGTGATCCATGCTAGAGGGCAATATTTATTTAATTCTTCAGTAAAATTTTCTGCATGGAAATTGATGCCTGTTTTATTGTTTGCAGTGGGGATGACGAGCTTGCATCTATTTTTGTTGATGCAACCAATGACAATGAGAATGTAAAAAAAATACATGAAGGATATTTATGGATCGAAGAGCATTTTTTAAACGAAGCGTAAAAACTGCAACAGAAACAACCATTAAGCACGTTGATGAGTCTGTTAATAACCGTGCGCGTCGTTGGATAAGACCTCCTTATGCGATATCTGAATTACAATTTCTAATGTCTTGTACGCGTTGCACTGACTGTGCGGATGCATGTCCCCAGAAAATAATTTTCCCTTTATCGGCAAAATTGGGTGCCCAGGTTGTTAATACTCCAGCCATGGATTTATTAAATAAAGGTTGTCATTTGTGCGATGACTGGCCATGTGTTAATGCTTGTGAAGCCAATGCACTTGAATTGCCAGGGCTTGATGAAGATGAGCCAAATAATGATTCAATCAAATGGCCAAAACTGGCGATTGCAAAAATCAATCAGCAAGAATGTTTACCCTTTAGTGGTCCAGAGTGTGGTGCTTGCATCGCAAGTTGTAAAATACCTAATGCATTGTTGTTAAAAGATAATAAACCTGTGATTGATCCTGAGCTTTGCGTGGGTTGTGGTTTGTGTCGGGAATTTTGTATTACAGAGCCTCGTGCAATTGAAATTTCTACTATTTCGGCTTAACGTTATTTAGTGTTCACTCTCACCTAAAAGATAAAGTATAAATAAAATGCCGTTACAATTATCTGTTTTTTTTCAAAAATACTTATACCTTTTTTCGGCATTTATATTTTTATTGCTGAGTCCTTTTTCTCATACACGTGTTGGAACTTGGTTTTGCCTCATTGTTTCTTTTTTAGTTATTATTAAACGTGCTGATTGGCATCAGCTGAAAAAAATACCATGGGTTGTGTCAGCGATAATGCTTTGGGCTTTGTTGTCATTGCTGTCGATATCATGGAGTGCATATC
The DNA here is from genome assembly GCA_018671575.1 of Methylococcales bacterium. Classification (GTDB taxonomy): domain Bacteria; phylum Pseudomonadota; class Gammaproteobacteria; order JABHGC01; family JABHGC01; genus JABHHM01. The sequence goes on from JABHHM010000398.1 coordinate 11,020, forward strand.
CAGATATCACCAGTTCTGCATTGCGTAATGAAGTGTTTTTTAGTGTTTTGGCATTTATTGTATTCTTTTTTCTTTCTCAAAATCATCGAGCATGGCATTTTTTTATTGTCTCTATTTTTATTTCAATACTATTAACTTTTTGTGTGACTTTATTTAATTATGGAAATGTGGATCCAACTCGTTGGTCGATGTTGCATGACTATGGTTTTTACGGAAGTTTTCTAAGTATTGCGTCAGCTTTGGTTATTATTCCATTGCTTGGACAGGTTTTTCCACTGTCAAAAATAGTTGGAGTAGTGATTATTGCAGGCATTATATTTTTTGGCTATGACAATAATAGTCGGATGGCAATACTTGGTTTTGGTCTTGTTACATTATTTTATTCTATTTTGTATCTCTATCGTAGACAACAATTTTCACTTGTAAAAACTGCCATAATTATTGTTTTATCACTAACCATTGCGGGTATGTTTGGTATTAAAGGCATTAAAAATAAGTTGCCTGAGCCTGATATGTCGTGGAAAGAAATTGCTACTTATTACAGTCATGATGAACCCAGAGTTAAAATATGGCGTTATTGGGTGACTAAAATTATAGAAAAACCAGAAGGAACGGGTTATGGTTGGAAAGTTGCGCCCAAACACTATTTTAGATCTGGGAAATATGAAGTTCCTGATTGGCAACATAATGCGTTAATGTATTCACATACTCATAATTTAATTTTGGATTATGGCGTTCAGTTAGGTTATTTAGGCATTGTTATAATTCTATTTTTATTTGGCACAATTTTCCTGACTTTCTGGCGCTTTTATATTAACAATTCGTCTCAAATTATTGCACCATTAGCTGGTATGGGAGTGACTTTACTGATTTTTATGAAAAACCAAACCGATATGTTTTGGGTGGGACATCATATTGTTTATTTTTTTGCAATCATTGGAATGATCTTGGGGTATTGTGTTCATGAATTCGAACAATTAGATTCAAATGATTGATTTACTTAGAGGGTCGTGTCTCCTTACCTTTCATGATTTCATTTAATACAGTAGAAAATTCTTTCTCAGGCAATAACGTATAACTACAACCTTCTGGTAATTCTGCACCGTATTTAAACATGGCGCTGGTCGGAAAAGATCGGCACATTTTTGGGCGATTTTCATAGTGTTGACACAAATTGTCATTCCCAATAAATTGACATTTAAAACGTAAAAAACCATCAGAAAATTGCTCATTCATTGGTTTGAAAATTTTGTAGGATGGCTTGAAAAATGTGAGTTTTTTAAATTCTTTTAGCGTCTTGATTGGCGTGGTGCGATTGACGATAATCAGCTCTTTGCAGCAACGACCACATTGATTGCAGTAGCCACCTACTTTGGGTGATCTGTCCAAGTCTTTGTTTGAGAAGAAAATTCTCTTCCAGAATGATGAAATAAATTGAGGTAATCGACTCAATGAAAAAACTCAAGATTGAGTGTTTGCAACGTTTTTCTTTTCTGTTCTTTTTTGTTTAAGTAGTAGTAAAGTATAGATGGGGCCAGAAAACCCATAAAGCGTAAAAAGACCAAATAATACCAGTGGAGGTTGTAAAAAGATGATGGCAAATGCCAGCATGATGCCAACAATGGTTAAAAAAGGTACTTTATTTTTAAAGTCAATTTCTTTAAAGCTGTGGTATCGGATGTTGCTGACCATGAATAAGCCTGCTGTAATCGTAATGATTAAAGAAACAATTTCAAAGTCTTTGGGGTTGAGGTTGTAATCAGCAGCAACCCATATCATGCCTGCAATAATTGCTGCCGCCGCAGGACTGGCAAGTCCTTGAAAATATTTTTTATCAGCAACTTCGGCTTGGGTATTGAAACGGGCTAATCTTAATGCTGTTCCTGCAGTGTAGACAAAGGCTGCGAACCAGCCTATTTTCCCTAAACTGGATAGCGACCAGAGATAAACCATTAAGGCGGGCGCCAAGCCAAAAGAAACCATGTCTGACAAACTGTCATACTGACAACCAAAATCACTTTGAGTGTTTGTCATTCTGGCAACTCTGCCATCAAGACCATCCATGATCATAGCAACAAAAATGGCAATAGCTGCTGCTTCAAATTTACCATGAATTGCCGTTATGATTGCGTAAAACCCACAAAATAGTGCTGCTGTGGTGAAAAGATTGGGTAATAAATAGATGCCTTTTCTTCTAATTAGGTTTTCTTCGGTGTGTTCCATTAAATAATCCTAATTTGAGTTATTGCAGTGAGTGAGTTTTGAATGGCGTGTTGGCTGACTCCTCATGAATTCAGGAGCCAGTTATTGAAGAGACTGCCTAGGAGGCTGTCCGAAAACTCATCTTTCCGTCAACTCTGCGTTCACCCCTCAAGGGGGTACCGAGGAAAAATGGTCTCAAAATGCTCATTTACACACGTAAACTGCGCTTTTTCGACAATTTTATGCCTTGATTTGACGAAAATCTGAGTTCTCGGGCAGCC
>JABHHM010000239.1 GCA_018671575.1 Methylococcales bacterium
CCTACTTCTTAGGTAACACGCAATAAATAAACTACCCATATTACACAGAAATTTTGTTTGTCTTTTTTGTTACAAAAATAGGCGTGTAGTCACTCTACATAACTATTTTTGTGGCAAAGAAGACGGACAAAAGAGCAAGTAAGACGGGTAGTTTATTTATTGCAAGTTACCTTATATATGGTTTAATCCCCAAATGTAATACTGTCAAGATCTACGTCAGACATTTTTGATGAATATTGTTCATTGGATGAACCAGGCGCACGAGACCCTAACTTGATTAACAACCGTACTTCATTGGCTGAATCAGCGTGGGAGATGGCATCATCGTAACTTATTTCACCTTGCGAATACAAATCATAAAGTGCTTGATCAAATGTCTGCATACCTTGCTCACCTGAACGACTCATGACTTCCTTCAATTTGTGAGTTTCACCTTTTCTGATTAAATCAGAGACCAGTGGTGTATTTAATAATACTTCCACGGCAATTCTTCGTCCCTTGCCATCAGGTGTGGGCAATAATTGTTGCGCCATAATCGCTCTTAAATTCAACGACAAATCCATTAAAAGCTGCTCTCGCCTGTCATCTGGAAAAAAGTTAATGATTCTATCTAATGCCTGGTTGGCATTATTGGCATGCATCGTCGTTAAACACAAATGTCCTGTCTCGGCAAAAGTAATGGCAAAATCCATGGTTTCTCTGGAACGAACTTCCCCAATTAAAATAACATCAGGCGCTTGTCTTAAGGCATTTTTCAGACCAATTTCGTAAGACTCAGTATCAATACCCACTTCACGCTGTGTCACAATACAACCACCATGATGGTGAATAAACTCAATGGGATCTTCAATACAAACAATATGCCCCGTGGTATTGGTATTTCGATATCCCACCATGGCAGCCAATGAACTGGACTTACCTGTTCCCGTTGCACCCACCAAAATACTCAAGCCTCTTTTACACATGGCAATGTTTCTAACCACAGGCGGTAAATTCAATTCAGTAAAATCAGGAATATGGGTTTCAATTCGTCTCAACACCATTCCAACCGCATCTCTCTGAACAAAAGCACTGACACGAAAACGCCCAATTTTACTGGCACTGATGGCAAAATTACATTCTTTGGTTCGTTCAAACTCTTCACGTTGCTGATTGGTCATGATATTCACCACCAAATCTCTTGCTTGAGTCACAGTCAATGATTGTTTGGTCACTGGTACCACTTTACCATGTATTTTTAAGCTGGGTGCAGCACCTGCGGCAATAAATAAATCAGAAGCATCTTTGGTGGCCATCAGCTTCAGTAGTGAATTAAAATCCATGGCATTTTACTCAAAAAGGAGTGTATATTTAAAGGCAAAAAAATAAATGTGAGTTTTTTTATAATTATTCAAGAATTATTATAGAACAAGTCCATAATAAGGTAATAAATTATCTATAATTATATTACTAAGAAGGTAAGTATAATTATTTTAACATTTTCAGGCATATTTTCTGCCCTTAGAGGCATTACGACTCTGACCAAATAGACTTCTATGCAATCAGAGCCATAGCACCTAAGATCAAAAAACCTGCTCAGAAAATTTTGTTAAAATAATCATGCTCACCTGCTTAACAACAGGCTCTAGCGATGAACGACATACGACATCCAGCAGTATCTGGTGCTTTTTACCCAAGTGACCCAGATCAATTAACAAGCCAGATCAATCAGTTTTTAGACCATGCTAAATCTCAATCAACTGTTCCAAAAGCCATTATTGTGCCTCATGCAGGTTATCAATACTCAGGAGCCATAGCGGCTAACGCCTATCATTTATTAAAACCCGTCAAACAAAAAATAAAACGAGTAGTTATGCTTGGCCCCTCTCATCACTTTGCGTTTGCGGGTATTGCGACCTGTAGTTCAGTCGTTTATAGAACACCCTTGGGAGATATTCCCATTGATCATGAAGAACAAAGAAAACTACTTCAATTAGATCAAGTAAACACCCTTGATCAGGCACACTTAAAAGAACACAGCCTGGAAGTACAACTGCCTTTTTTACAAATATTGCTGGATGATTTCAAATTAATACCACTGGTGGTTGGTGATGCCTCTAAAAAAGACATTTCAGCTGCTCTTGAACTGGTTTGGAATGATGACGACACGCTCATCGTAGTCAGTTCAGATTTAAGCCACTATTTGCCTTATGATGAGGCTCGACAAAAAGACTTTGCCACCTCGAATGCCATTAAAAACTTTGATGGCGATCAAATTCATCGAAAAGATGCTTGCGGTAGAAACTCCATTAAAGGTTTATTGCATTGTGCAAAAAAGAAACACATGACCTCACAAATCCTAGATGTCAGGAATTCAGGCGATACATCAGGCACAAAAAATAGAGTTGTCGGGTATGGTAGCTATGCCTTTCACTGATTACCAACAACAAACCTTATTACAAATTGCTAAAAACAGCATTCAAAATGGACTTAAGTTTCAAGCACCTCTACCTGTTCAAATTGAAGAATATTCAGGTATTTTAATCCAACAGCGTGCCTGTTTTGTCACTCTCAACAAGCAACAACAATTACGAGGCTGTATTGGCTCACTTCAAGCCTATCGCCCATTGGTCATTGATATCAGCAACAATGCTTATGCAGCAGCATTTTCTGACCCTCGCTTTCCAGCATTACAACAAGTTGAATTTAAACAACTTGAATTTCATATATCCATTCTTGAACCAGCTGAACCCATGAGTTTTACCTCAGAAGAGGACTTATTATCACAAATCAGACCCAACATTGATGGATTGATATTATCAGACCAAGGAAAAAAAGGGACATTTTTACCCTCCGTCTGGCAATCATTAACAACCACCAAAGATTTTTGGCAACAACTGAAACGTAAAGCAGGATTACCCATTAATCATTGGTCAGATACTTTGATGGTTGAACGCTATAGCACTGAATCATTTTCTGGGTAACCCAAAATTCATGATGGATATTCCACCACCACTAAAAAGTCAGCTATCTCAACCTCGTACAGTAACTGTCAAAGTAGAATCTGCCTTAAATGCACAAATTAACAAATGGCAAGTGGGTCAGATTATCAATGCACGGGTGGCTTCACAAGTCAATTCCAACACCGTTGCACTGAGCATCAATAACCAGGTTTATAACGCAAGCTCTCCCACACAATTACTCAATGGTCAACAATTGAGGCTGGAAGTTTTAAAAAAGGGTCAAACATCCATTTTAAAAATACTAGACTCAATGACATCCAAACAGGGAGCTATTGATGGCGCAATGCGTAAAGCGCTACCCAACCAATCAGGCCTAACTCAACTCACCAGCAATCTGCAACAGTTGTCCAAAATGTCTGCTGGACAAATTCCACAACATTTAATCGACAACGCAACCAATGCACTCAAACAATTTCCAACATTAGCTGATGCCGTTAATGCCAATGGAGTCAAACAGTCTTTGGGAAATTCTGGATTATTTTTAGAAGCTCGACTCTTACAATCACTATCTGGAAAATTTAAAGGCACATTGAGCGCTGATATTAAAGGACTTTTTACCCAGTTTTTAAGCCAATTAAAAGAACAAGTTCAAACCAGCAATCAACCCATAAAAATTCCAGAAGACTTACAGAAATTGGTCGATAAACTCAATGGACAATTACCACTCAGTATTAAGCAATCAGATCAAGCATTAATGAAACAGGCATTAAAAGACATTGCTGTTTTTTTAGATCAGAAATTAACATCCGTCATCACAACTCCACCAGGAAGCACTCAACAGACTACCGCAAAATATGACCTATTCGCTATTTTAAATGGATTACCTACCAAACAATATCAACAATTCGAGCAATCGCAAGGTAAGTTTGCCAATGAATTAGGGCAACAAGGCAAACAATTATTAAATTTATTACCAGGCTCAATGAAAAACACATTACCTGAGGGTTTAAAAACCACGTTAAAAGATGCGGCAGTTATTTTAGAAAATCGACTCAACCAATTATATAACAACCAAATTCCACCACAAATGGCCTCTGAACTAAAATCTGCATTGCTTAAAACATTGGATAGAATGAAACAATCACAAAACCGTCCAGTAACTACGGCAAAACCCTCTGAAGCAAAACCATTGACCAAAAATACTTCGTTACAACCCCAAGAAAAAGTAGAAGGCAACCTAAAAGAAACGGAAGGTTTTGCTAAAATGGTAAATCAATTATTACAACAAACAGAAGGTGCTTTATCACGCATTGAGATTGCACAACTGGAAAGCTTACACGATGATGACTACGAAAAAACAGTTTGGTCTCACGAACTCCCCATTAATACTGATAACGGCATTGATTTATTCCAGATAAAATTTGAACAATACAAAAACCAACAAGCCCCTGATGATGATAGCAACTGGTCAGTCAGCATGGCATTTTCACTGGACTCTTTAGGTCCCATGCAAGTGAAACTCTTCATGGCAGACGAGCAGTTATCCACCATACTTTGGGCAGAAGAAAGCAAAACGCTTGATGCCATTAACCAACAAATTCCAAAATTAGAAGATCGCCTGCAAAAAGCGGGCTTATTTGTCAAACAAATCGTCTGCCATCCTGGTAAACCACCTGAACCTCAACCCAGCAAACAAAGTCAACCACACCATTCAATACTGGATGAACAGACATGAGCGGCAGAATTGTCAACTCGCCTGAAATTGCCATTGCTTTAAAATATGATGGTGACAGCGCACCTCATGTAGTCGCCAAAGGCAAGAATCATACGGCTGAAAAATTGTTTAAGCATGCACTGGATCACAACATTCCATTACATGAAGACCCTGAAATTGCACAAATATTGACATTTGTTCCAGTGGGTGCTGAAATACCCGAAAATTTGTATCGAGCCATTGCAGAGATCATTGCATTTTCCTATTTATTGTCAGGTAAAACACCTGATGACTTTAAAAAACCAGAAACCTCAGAAACACCATTAACCGAAGAGTAAATCATATAATGTTAAAAGATTCTGCCACACGTTACGGTTCTGTCACTGTATTTTTACATTGGAGCATCGTCATTTTATTCATCATTCTAGTATCAATCGGACTATGGATGGATTATCTACCCAAAGGTGACGATAAGTGGTGGTGGTACGGTGTCCATAAATCGTTTGGCCTAACCGTATTTGTTTTGATTGTCATTCGCATATTTTGGCGATCATCTAATCCAACGCCAAACATGCCCGAAAACATGCTAAAAATAGAAGTTTTTCTAGCAAAAGCAGTTCATGCATTGCTTTATGCCATTATGCTAATCATGCCGATTAGTGGCTATATTGATTCTTGTGCAGGTGACTATCACTTAGCCTTTTTTGACTTGTTTGAAATTCCCAAAATATTTGATAAAAATGAGGCATTGGAAGAAATATCCGTCATGGTTCATCATTACACTGCTATTTTGCTCGGTGTTGCAGTCTCATTGCATATTGTTGGCGCACTCAAACATCATTTTATTGTCAAAGATGACACCTTATTAAGGATGTTGCCAGAAAAAAAGGGAGATTGATTAACCCAACTTTTAGTTGCATCTATTCATCATAGCGAGTAAAATCCGCATTTTTAAAATTGCAGTGGTTTTATTTATCCATTACAATTTTAATTTCCTTGCTTCACAATACAGATGTATTGGAAGCTAATTTTTCCAAAAGGACATTATATGAGACATTATGAAATTGTTTTTTTAGTTCACCCAGACCAAAGTGATCAAGTTGGTGCGATGGTTGCAAAATATCGTGGCATTGTTGAAAGTAAAGAGGGTGTTATTCACCGCTATGAAGACTGGGGCCGAAGACAATTAGCTTACCCCATCAATAAAATTCATAAAGCACACTATATATTAATGAATATTGAGTGTGATAATGAAGCCCTTGATGAGCTAAAATATGCTTTTAAATTTAATGATGCCGTCATCAGAAACCTAATCATGAAAACCAAACATGCTGTCACTGGCACTTCATTATTAGCAAAAGACAATGACAACGCAGAATCCAGCACAAACAACGAGTCTCCATCAGAAGACTAACAACATTAAAGTATATTTTAGGAGACTCACATGAAATATTTTAGAAGAAAGAAATTTTGTCGTTTTACCGCAGAAGGTATTACCGATATAGATTACAAAGATTTAAACTTATTGAAAGCTTATGTATCAGAAAGTGGGAAAATTGTCCCAAGTAGAATTACAGGTACAAAAGCAGTCTATCAAAGACAACTTTCAAAAGCCGTCAAAAAAGCACGATTTTTAGCCTTATTGCCATACACTGATGCGCATTAAAATTTAAATCAGGGCGAAAGAAAACAATCCTGATATAAAAACAGACAATGTTAAAAATTGCAGAGACCATCATGAAAAGCCAAATTCAGGCAAGCCTGATTTGTAGCTTTTTTGCGTTGCTATCATTTATTTTTACCCCTTTTGTATTTTTAAGTGCAGCAACCATTGCATTGGTCACTTTACGAAAAGGCACTAATGATAGTGCCGTTGTTATTATCAGCTCCATTGCAATCCTGACATTATTTGGTTATGCCTCGTTAAATACATTATATGCAGGTTTGCTTTATTTATTTGTTTGGCTACCGACATTAATGGCAGCATCTGCACTGAGAATTAGCCGACAACTGGCAGTCAGTATTGGGTCATTATTTATTTTAAGTATTGCGGTTATTATTCTGGCATACCTTTGGAATGGTGACCCTACATTGATGTGGGCTTCAATGTTACAAAGCAATACTGAATTTATTCAAATACTGGATAAAGGCATCATTCAAATAAAAGAAATGAATACCGAGCAGATTATTATGCTGGTTTCAAAAGCAATGACAGGCGTTGTTGGTGTCATCTTTATGGTCATCAATATCATTGGTATTTTGATCGCAAGATGGTGGCAAGCACTGCTGTATAATCCTGGTGGATTTCAAAAAGATTTCCACAACTTAATGATTAATCGACAACTTGCTTATATCAGCATTGTTATATTTATCGTTATGACAATAAGCAATGGCATGCTTGAATCAATGATGTCAGCATTATTAAGTTTAAGCATTACCTTATTTTTATTTCAGGGATTGTCTTTATTTCATGCAACCGTCATGACATATCAGGCAAACAACAGCTGGCTGGTCATGCTATATGTATTGTTGATTTTTGCATTACCTCAAATGATATCACTGTTATCAATCATAGGTTTTGTAGATACTTTTGCGAATTTCAGACAACGATTTAATAAAAAAACACATAATTAACATAGGATATCGAAATGGAAGTAATACTTTTAGAAAAAGTTGAAAATTTAGGTAATTTAGGCGACCAGGTTAAAGTAAAATCAGGATTTGCTCGAAATTTTTTACTGCCAACCAAAAAAGCCACCACTGCTTCTCCTGAAAATATTGAAATATTCAAAAAGAGAAAATCTGAGCTGGAAAAAATTGCAGCACAAAAAATTGCAGAAGCCACAACCAGAGCGGACAAATTAAATGTTACCTCCGTTGTTATTCCTAAAAAAGCAGGCGATGAAGGAAAATTATTTGGCTCTGTAGGAACAGCTGAAATTGCAGAAGCTGCAACCACTGCTGGCGTCAGCATTGCGAAAAAAGAGGTTAAATTGCCTCTGGGACCATTAAGAGAAACAGGTGATTTTGAAGTTGCCATTCACCTACATGCCGATGTAAAAGCCAGCCTCAAAGTATCCGTTGTTGCAGAAAGTTAAATTTTTTATCTAATTTTCCACAACCCGCTTAGGCGGGTTGTCTTGCCCTAGGAGGCTGTCCGAGAACGCAGGTTTTCGTCAAATCAAGGCATAAAATTGTCGAAAAAGCGCAGTTTACGTGTGTAAATGAGCATTTTGAGACCATTTTTCCTCGGTA
>JABHHM010000460.1 GCA_018671575.1 Methylococcales bacterium
TACTAGGAGGCTGTCCGAGAACTCAGGTTTTCGTCAAATCAAGGCATAAAATTGTCGAAAAATCGCAGTTCACGTGTGTAAATGAGCATTTTGAGACCATTTTTCCTCGGTACCCCCTTGAGGGGTGAACGCAGAGTTGGCGGAAAGATGAGTTTTCGGACAGCCTCCTAGAAGATGATGAACTATTTTACATTCTAAAAACTACAGCATTATTGGAATTTAGCTCGCTATTAATACCCGCCGACAAGATCAGGCATACACAAATCTCCCACCATACGACCTTCAACAACAGCTAGTTTTTCACGAACCTTCTTACAGGAATCATAGTCACGATAGACCTTAGAGAATATATCCCCTGGGTTCCTAGTCATCGCATTAACACACTCGCCAGCACCGCCTGCACCATACATAAAATCTTCTTCAAGCTTCATCAAACCATCAATATTGGCTTTAGTTAAGTATTTATCCAAATCAGCCAAAGGTTCTGCCTTTTTGGTTCGGTGATTAATAATTCTGGCATTGGCATATTTAGGAATTAACGTCAAAGCTTCACTAGAAACAATTCCAGCGGCATTTTTACCTTCCTTCCAATTTGCATCGATTTGCATACGACATGTTTTGGCTTTGTAATAGTTGTTCATTAACATTCGATCGACACGATTTATTTCCGATAAAAACTCAGCATTTAAATTAAGGATATATTTCTTTCTATACAATGGTACTTTTTTCTCAGCAATTGCAGCTTGCCCTGCTCCACCCAATTTCACTTCTTGTACCGTTTCAGTATCCAGCTTTATTAATGACTGAAAATCTGTATTCTCAACCCATGGCACAACTTCCATGGTACTAACCTTACCCGTATTGGCATTTTGCATCGAAATAAAAGCTTGCTTGACAGCTTCTTTATAAGTTGCCATATCATAAGAAATTAAGCTGGCATCCTCATTCTTACCCATACCTCGAGCAGTACTGAAAATGGTAGTTTGTCGTCGACTCATGCTACGGTTAAATGAACTTGCACCTGAACTGCTTGACTGGCTTTTTGAGCTATAACTACCCCCAAAAGAAAAAATACCTAAATTGACACGAAAAGAGCCAAAACCCTGAGCTTTATTGGCTAAGTCATAGGCAAAATCCCGATCAGTTGAACTACTCTCAGAATTGAAACGAAACACCGAAAGATAACTCGCCTCACGCCCCAATGAACGAACATAATAGGGACCACAACTGGCAAAAAAACCAGGAATATCATTATTGGTTAATAATGTTGAAGCCGAAGCACTCATTTTGGATTTGGATTCATCCAATGATGCGTAATAAGTTTTAACACGTAAATTAACCACCATATAGACATACTTCTTTTTCGTAGCGGTACGAACTGATGAAGACTTATCTGAACTTGATTTACTTGCTCCTGCAAAAGAACCTGAAACAATACCAATATTGAGTTTTAAACCAAAACTAAAATTATGTGCAGATGAAATATCAGATGCTGCACTGCCAGACTGACTACTTTCATCGGTATACATTTTAAATTCGTAATCGAAATCATAAGAAGGAGTCGTCGTTTGAACATCCCCCATACAAAGAGACTGAAAGGTATTGGTTGAAATTGAATAACCTCGTCCCAAAACAGGTGTTAAAGCTTTATCAGTTATACGATTATCTTTGATAATTGTCGGACTTGCCTGGCACTGTGTCGCAAAAACAAAAACAGTGATAAAGCAATTCAAAAACTTTATTATTCCATGTCTCATTGTTATTCCTTAAATACACGATTTTAAAATAATCAGTTAAATCTACTTGTTCCTTAAATCCAGAAAAATAGATTCAACTGATAATTCATTTTCCTTAAGTCAAAACGAAATAACCCTGCAAAATATGCAGGGTTATGTTTTCTACGACTATCGTCCACCAATTAGGTCTGGCATACAGAAATCACCCACCATACGACCTTCAACAACCGCTAACTTTTCACGAACTTTCTGACAAGAAGAATATTCACGATAAGCTTTTGAGAAAATTGAACTGGGAGTTTCCATCATGTCATCAATACATTTACCCGCACCTGCTTGACCATACATGAAGTTCTCTTCTAACTTCAAAAAACCATCAATGGTCGCACCCGTCAAATACTTATCAAGATCCGCTAATGGTCCAGCTTTCTTGGTACGATGATTAACGATTCGTGCATTGGCATATTTAGGAATAAATGTTAAATCTGAGCTTGCAATAATACCACCAGTGGCATTACCTTTAGCCTCTTTCCAATTTGCATCAATGTGCATACGACATGTTTTGGCTTTGTAATAGTTATTTAACAACATACGATCCACTCGATTAATTTCTGATAAAAACTCAGCATTTAAGTTAAGCAGATATTTCTTTTTATACAAAGGAACTTTTGTTTCAGCAATGGCGGCTTGACCAGCTGCACCTAACTTCACAGACTGTACTGTTTCAGTATCCAACTTAATAAGAGATTGAAAATCTGTATTTTCAACCCAAGGCACAATTTCCATACTGGTTACTTTACCTGTATTGGCATTTTGCATTGAAATAAAAGCTTGTTTCACTGCATTTTTATAGGTGGGTAAGTCATAAGCAATTAAACTGGCATCTTCATTTTTACCTAAACCACGAGCAATACTATAGATGGTTGTACTACGACGACTCATGCTTCTGCTGAATGAACTTGCTCCACTCACACTAGAACTAGCACCCACACTAACACTCACTGAAACACCGCTATAGGATCCCTGACCAAAGCCTTGAATCTTGTTTGACAAATCATAAGCAAATGATGCATCTGTAGAACTACTTTCAGAATTAAATTTAAATACTGACACGAAAGTCGCTTTTCTACCTAATGAACGTACATAATAAGGTCCACAACTGGCAAAGAAACCAGGAATATCATTATTGGTTAACAACGTTGAAGCTGATGTACTCATTTTTGACTTGGCTTCATCAACAGATGCATAGTATGTATTAACGGTTAATTCAACCACAACAAAAACTGACTTCTTTTTCTTCTTTCGTTTCACAGAAGATGAACTATCCGATGAACTTTTTTCTGAGACACCGCCATCCCAGCCACCACCAGAAAGACCCAGTGAGAAGTTAAATTCAGTTGAAATATCCTGTGATGCACTACCTGATGTACTCGTTTCATCAGTATACATTTTAAAGGAATAGTCAAAGTCATAAGATGGTGTTGTTATTTGCACATCTGCAAGACATAATGACTGGAAAGTATTGGTTGAGATTGAATAACCACGACCCAACACTGGAGTTAATGCCGTATCAGTAATTCGATTATCCTTAATAACAGTTGGGCTTGCATTGGTTATTCCGCATACCCCGATCATCAAGCTAAATATAGCCAGTTTCTTCATAGACTGTAGAAACATTTTTTTTCCTTTATTTAATTATTTTATGGTTACAAGTATGATGCAACTTCAAAGTATAGGGTAATCACATGGCCACCCATGATTAAGATTTGACTCTTATCAATAATAAGCGTAGCACAATTTTTTTTAACGAATAAGGGGAAAACTCAATAAAGTTCATAAAATATCCACATATTTTTACCCCCGTTTAATATCAGTCACTTAAAACATATTTTTATGGAATTTTTCTTCCCAAAACAGGTGCTGTATAAACCAATCGAAACCCAACATGCCTGCCTTGAGCGATGGGAGTCCCTAACATTCGACGACCTGAACGAGCGTAACCTGCATTACCACCATAATCTCCTCCCCGAATAACCCTTCGCGAACCTTTCGTCACACCCTTAGGGTTTTTCACTTTACCTGCTGGATATTGTCCGTGCCAATCATGGACCCATTCATAAACATTGCCATGCACATCATACAACCCCCAAGCATTAGGTTTCTTCTTAGCAACAGCATGCGCCCTATTCCCTGCATTTTCTTGAAACCAGGCATAACGATTTAAATTCAATGGATTATCACCAAAACTATATTCCGTAGTAGAACCTGCTCTCGCAGCATATTCCCACTCTGCCTCGGTCGGCAACCTGGCAATTTTATTAATTTTATGAAGCTTCAAAAAAGCATTTAATTTCTTAATAAATTGCTGAACTTTTATCCACGAAACATTGGTCGCAGGATTACTGACCGACTCCTTACGATATTGCATCATTCTTGAAATCAATTTATATTGCCCCACAGTCACTTCTGTCTTACCGATTGAAAACCCATTTAAACAGACCTTATGAACAGGCCTTTCATCATCATAACCCTTTTCACTCCCCATCATGTAACAACCTGATTTCACCACAACAAATTCGGTTTCCAACCATTCTTTCACTTGTTTATAAACGGAAAGATTAGACTTATTATTCTGCGACCTTAACCATTCCAGGTAAGCAGGTGTTGGCTCACGTTGCAAAACTAAATTTAATGTAAAAAAGGAATCTTTTTCCACATTAACAGAATATTTACCTAACATTTTAAAATGCCCGTTCTCTACCAGCTTTTCAACACGAATAACATGAGCACCAACACTTAGCTCTATATTTAAAAAACCTTTTTTACCCGTAACATCGTAACGTTTTTCGTCCACAAAAACAGTTGCACCGTCAACTCCTGTACTCAAGTTAACTTTACCAGTATCGGCCGCTTGAATTGTTTGTATTGACATCATACCAACCAAAATAAGCAATAAATTTTTTACTGAAACACGCCAAACAGAACAAAATAACAAAAGATTGTTAAAAATGAATTGAAAAGGAACAAACTTACTCATATGATGAACTCCAAAAAAATACATCTATATTATAAAAGAACAATAAATACGTAGGTTAATATTTTAGATTTGATACTAAAAAACTCTGCATGAGTGTACGGCTTCAATAAAAAATTTAAAACCATAATTCAAATATTTTTTTAAAAGTACAAATAATTGAAACAATACCACCTAACCAGTTACCTCCTAATTCTATGTCTTAATGCCATCATTATTGACACATGGGCCGCGCCAGCACTCATCAAAGACAGTCGACTACGCAACCTAAATGGTTACCCTAGTATCGGACGTGGCTATAATATGTTCAGCAATACATTACAATCGACTTGTTTTTCATCCATTGAAAAAAACACACCGACATTTAACCTCAACTATGTCATGCACAAAATCACCAATCATAAAGACAGCCAAAGCATTTTGTTGGGACAGGAAAATATTGAAAAACAGTCCGCTCTTTATGAATTATTAGATCGTTATGGCGGTGATCTTAAAAAGAAACCTGGAGACAGCACAAAAAAGACAAAACATGTCAGAGAAATGAAACACATTTTATTGATTGTTGAACTCGACACTTATTACCACCACCTCAATGAAACCGAGTCGTCCATTAGCGATTCAGCCATGCGATTATTAAAAGACCAGCAATACGTCACTTTTTTTAATTCTTGTGGATATTATTACATTCGAGGCATGGGAAGTTATTCTGCTTACATGGCACTTATCCAATACCAGGAACAAGATGATGACGGAGATGGTAATTTTGAAACCAGACTCACCACAGAACTATCATCTTTTCACGGAGAAGATCAGGTTAATGAAAAATTTCAAAAAGAAGCCTATGACCGATACTTACAAATATACATCTCAGCCATTGGCTTACAAAAAGGTGGCTCAGTTAACTTAATTCCTCTTAATATACAAAGCTTCAAAAACACCATTCGAGATGCCGCTAAAACCATGCAACAAAGCAATTCTGGCATCATTAATTCGATGGAAGTTATTCCTTGGGTAGAACACCCTGGGTTCAATCTCGCCATGGTACACTCATTAGGAGTCAATGAAGATGAAAAACTTTCAACACCAGGCTCTCAGGAAAACACGTATCATCACATCAGCGACCAATTTTTAAAACAAAGACGCCTTGAATTAAATGCAGGCGTTATCACGGAAATAAATCGAATCAGTAATGAACAAATTGAAGACTTTCAGTTTGCCAATGTGTGCAAACGTTTATTGAAAGAAAACTATGGGTTGTCACTACATGAAGACAGTAATGAAAAATACCGAGAAATTAAATTTATTTCTGAAGATGGCGAACATTACATCTATTTACATGAGTTTCAAAAATATTTTGATCACTTTCATGCAGAAACCATCTTAGCCTCCAACATCCTTTATTTACATGGTGACAAAAAAATCAATTTACCAGGTGCCGCAGATTGTATTCGCGAACTGTATGCTGGTGGCTTATCATCCGTTGACTTTCGTGACATCCCCAGTTGTCAACAAGCCATCAGTTACCATCCCGTAAAAAACCCCATTGTCGAGCAATTTTGTTTACCCAACAAAACCACCATGCAAGGCCTACGCCATATAGGCATTGAAGGTTATATGAAAACTGAAAATGACCTTCAAGGTCCAGAAAGAGTCAACATACAGAAAATTACCGATGCTTTTGAAAAGAAAATTCTAAAGAAAAGCTTAGCATCTGAAAGAGAAATCATCAAAAATACCGAAGAAGAAATAGAAGAAAACCTCAATAATGATAGAAAACTCAAACAAGAACTCAAACAACTTGAACACACCAAAGGTGCAAAAAAGCAAGAAATACTAAAACATGCTGAAGATGAAATTGAAGAAAATTATAAAAATGACCTGAAAATCAAACAGCAATTAAAGCAACTTGAACAGATAAACCAACAGTTACAGGAAAAAATAAATACTAAGAAAAAACAATCATCAACCAAACAACCACCAAAAGCATTATCTGGATGGTATGTTCAGATTATCATCTATAGTGCTGACCGTGAAAAAGATGCCCAGTCTTTTAAAGCACGGTTAATAAAAGATGGTTTTGAAGCCATTCTTAAAAAAGAGACTAACAGCAAAGGAAAAAGTTACTACCGACTATTTACCAGCATCACCTCTGATTTTGTTGTTGCAAAAGAAATACGCAACCAAATTAATCAAAAATATAAGAAACTGGGTGTTCATTCGATGTTAATGGAATCTTTGTAGATTTGTAGATTTGTAGATTTGTAGATTTGTAGAAATATAAAATAACAGAAAGAAAGGAATCTCTTACGAGAAATTTGTCATCACTCTTTTAAGATGTGCTTTTTTCTCCTCATCTTCATTATCAACAAAACGAATAATCATATTAACAAACTCTGACTCTTGATTTTCTTCACGGGCTTGTAACTGATAGGTATAACCATTAATTCGTGACACATCATTACCTTTATCCGTCACCAAATCAAAAACGACCATTTCCATAATGGCAGGAATATTTTGGTCACCTTTTATAATTACAGTGACCGAGTTCAAACTAAGCACTTTAACCAAACAATTGGTTTTAAAGTCCTGCCATCTGATTTGTGCTACAAACTGCTCTTTAAATTGAACTGAAGCCGAATTACGTTGTTGTGTTGCTTTGGGGGGGATGGGTAATTTTAGTGGGTGTTGTAATTTTAGTTGCCGATTGAGTTAGAATATCAACCGAATTTTTTCCTTGAAACGCAGTCGCTGGTGCTCCGCCAAGCGTCATTAATTCTTTTGCAGAAATTCCCTTGGACTGTGTCAACACCTTAGACACCACACCCGTCAACTTATCATTACTAAATGGTTTAACAATATAATTATTGGCTTTTAGCTGTACAGCTTTGACTACGTGATCTTTATCCCCACGACTGGTCACCAAAATAAATGGAACATCTTTACAATCACTTTCATTTCTAACCCAGCCAAGTAGTTCATCACCACTCATTTTAGGCATTTCCCAATCACATAAAATCAAATCAAATGTTTCTTGCTGAATCATCCCTTTGGCTTGATTACCATCAGCCGCATCACGTAACACAAAACCAGGAAATAAAGTGCGCACAGCTTTCCGAACTAATTCACGCATGAAATTAGCATCATCGACAATAAGAACTTTGATTTTACTCATAAATTATTTTAAGAATGGCGCAGTGCGGCAAGATTTCTCTCAAGAAGTGCTGAATCACCAATATTCAATTCAACCAAACGACGTAAATGACAGATACTGTCCATACCAATACTGGTACATTCAAGACCAAAATGATTACCTTTTTGATGAACAATAACAACATCCATATTGATAACAGAATCTTCTGAAAGCACAATATTCAAATTAAAAGTTGTTTCGTCTGTTTGAAAATCATCAATTGGAACAACCAATGCACCGTGCAAGGAAAGATCTAGTATTTCACATTTCCATTCAGCATCCTCTCCTTTCAATATTGCTTCCGTCTGAAAGAGAACCCTATCAAATTTTCTGTTTTCCTGATCATCATTCACAATGGACACCCTCATCCTAAAATATTTAAAACAGATGCCATAAATATAGCTCACCTTTTAATTTTAGTATAATTTATGCATCATTTTTTAGCTGATTGTGAATCTTTACCATTTTTACCGAATGACTGGTTGTATGTACTATTTCAATTGGATGCCCATTCAGTAGCAAACTGGTTCCTGTTTCAGGAATATTTTCTAAATATTCAAGTATTAAACCATTGAGTGTCTTTGGTCCATCGACTGATAAACTC
This sequence comes from Methylococcales bacterium, assembly GCA_018671575.1. Classification (GTDB taxonomy): domain Bacteria; phylum Pseudomonadota; class Gammaproteobacteria; order JABHGC01; family JABHGC01; genus JABHHM01. Next base: position 8,565 of record JABHHM010000460.1, read on the forward strand.
CATCCCAATGCCTTATTAATTTCTTTGACATTAATACTACCTGCCACCATATAGCTTCCATCATCTTGCAGATAAATATCTTTATTATTTGTTGCGGGGTCGGTGGTGAATTCACCGATAATTTCTTCCAAAATATCTTCCAAAGTGACTAAACCTTGAATATCTCCATATTCATCAACCACCAAGCCAATACGCTGTTTTTCCACTTGAAATTGATTCATTAATGTATGCAGTGAACTCCCCTCTACTATATAGAAAGCTTGCTCAATAATTTTCCTTAATGCATCATGACTGGTCTCTTCATTCATCATCATATAAGCAGCTTTCCTGACATGAATAAAACCGATCACATTTTCCATGTTATCTTCATACACAATAAGTCGAGCATATTGACTATGGCTAATTTGTTTTAAGATTACATCCAATGGATCATCAATATCAAATCCAACCAGTTCATTTCTTGGAATCATAATGTCTTCAATAGTCAATTTCTCAAGATCAAGTATTCCGAGCAACATTGATTGATGTTTTTGTGGTAATTTTGTACTGGCCTCAATCACCACTGTCCTTAGCTCTTCTCGACTCAAGGCTTGGCTTGATTTATCAACAGTCACACCCAACAACTTAAGTAAACTATTGGCAATAATATTAACAATCCATACCAATGGATAAAGTAATTTCAATAATGGGGTATAAATCAAAGCGGCAGGAAAAGCCAACCGTTCAGGATGAATAGCCGCCAAAGTTTTGGGTGTTACTTCAGCAAAAATCAAAATAACAAAGGTTAATATGCCAGCAGCAATGGCAATACCACTTTCACCCCACAATCTCAATGCAATGATTGTAGCCAATGATGAAGCCAAAATATTAACAAAATTATTACCCAACAGGATTAGACCAATCAATCTGTCAGGACGTTCCAATAATTTACTGGCTCTGATGGCTCCTGAATGTTTTTCTCGAGTAGCCAGGTGCTTTAAACGATATCGATTCAACGTCATCAATGCCGTTTCAGACCCTGAAAAGAAAGCAGATAAAATCAACAAAAAAACCAAAGAACCAAACAGAAAACTTAGAGGGATATTTTCCACAATTAACGGCCTAATTTTATGATAAAAAGGTAGCAACTGATATAATACAGTTTTTGTGAGAAGAGCTGGAAACAGGCAAATAGAAGAGGACGAGAAAACGCCAATAAACGACTAAAAAAACTAATTTTCATTATTATATGATTACATATTAAGAACACATCATAAGTCTAACTGCTTTTTTAGCATATGTGAAAGATTTAGTTAGAATATTTTAAAAAATATCACAACCTAATGACTATAAAAAAAACAAAAACTAGCCTCTATATACTAAGTGCAATCCTTCTAATTTATTTATTGTTCATTCTAATGGATACTCTTTTTCCATTTCCATTACCCCAAGCGAACCAATACGCTGTTGTCATTACCACAGAAAATGGCACTCCACTCAGAGTATTCCCCAGCCCTCAAAACATCTGGCGCTACCCCGTGATTCAAACTGAAGTATCTCCACTCTATATCGAAGCCTTATTACACTACGAAGACCGTTGGTTTTGGCATCACCCAGGTTTTAACCCCTTCTCATTATTCAGGGCTTTCATCCAAAACAGTATCAATGGAAGAACCATTTCTGGTGCATCAACCATTACCATGCAGGTCGCCCGATTATTTTCACCACATCGACGAACCATACCAGGCAAGCTCTATCAAATTTTCCGAGCATTACAGTTAGAACATCATTTAACCAAACAGCAAATATTGAATCTTTATTTAAATTATGCGCCGTTTGGTGGTGTCATCGAAGGTGTACAAAGTGCCAGCTTCACTTATTTGGGTAAATCGGCCAAACAACTGACTCATGCAGAAGCAGCATTACTGGCAGTTTTACCTCAATCTCCCACACGCTATCGCCCAGACAGAAATCCTAAAATTGCAAATCAGGCCAGAAACAAAGTGCTAGACCGTATGGTCAGTTTTGGTATCTGGAAAAAACAAACAGCTGAATCGGCAAAATTAGAGCAAGTAGCCAGATATTCCAATCCTATTCCCATGACGGCACCCTTATTAGCCAGACGATTAAAACAGGAAAATCCTCACAAACAATTGATTCAAACCACCATTGATTTATCCATGCAACAATATTTAGAAGAACTGGTATTAAACACTGCCAAACAACTACAAAGCAAAACGTCTATCGCTGTGCTGGTTGTTGAAAATAAGACTTTAGCCGTTAAAGCCTATATTGGATCTGCCGATTTCACTGATTTAAATCGTTTTGGGCATGTCGATATGGTAACGGCAAAAAGGTCACCTGGCTCTACCTTAAAGCCTTTTCTTTATGGCATGGCAATTGAAAAAGGCATTATCCATTCCGCCAGTTTACTGATGGACATTCCGAAAAGTTATTCTGGCTATCGACCACGTAATTTTTCGGGTAATTTTTCAGGTCCTGTTAGCGCATCTAACGCATTAAAACGCTCTCTCAATATACCTGCCGTTGAATTAATGAAACAAGTTGGACCAAAATATTTCAGCGCCAGATTATCCAGAGGTGGTTTATATCTTTCCTATCCAACACACCAAAAACCCTCATTGGCAGTCATTCTTGGTGGAACTGCCACTTCATTAGAAAACCTCATGGTGGGATTTAATGGTTTTGCCAGACAAGGGGTTTCAGGCAAACTACGTTACCAAACTACCGACCCAGTAATAGAAAAAAGCATGATGAGCACTGGAGCGGCCTGGATCATTTATAAACTATTGGCATCACAACATCGCCCTAACACCGCCAACAGTCAGCAAATTTTTAACAACCCCAACAAAACACTGGCTTGGAAAACTGGCACCAGCTATGGTTTTCGGGATGCATGGTCACTCGGTGTCACAACAGATTATACCATTGGAGTTTGGATTGGCCGCCCTGATGGCACCCCCTCACCTGGAGATTATGGAGCAGCCACAGCCGCCCCGCTATTATTTAGCATTGCCGACAGCATCATTCAACAAAACAATATTTTAGAAAAACCACCGACTGTAGAACAAACCTCTATTTGTTGGCCACTGGGTCAAAGCGTAGCAACAACATCAAAACAGCATTGCCACCAAATCAAACAAGCATGGGTTTTAAATAAAAATATTCCTCCCACGTTATATGAAGAAGATGAAGCCAAATGGATGAGCCATTTAATTTCCATACCAATTAACACCAATAATGGACTGAGAATAACTTTTGACTGCAATATTAAACACTCTAAAATAAAAACCATTGCACGCTGGCCAAACTCTGCAACACCCTGGTTAAGTGATGAAATAAAACAAAAAACACACATTCCAAAATTAGACCCTCAATGCCAATCCAGCGAAGTTATTTCATCTTTCAGCAAACCTGTGATTTTAGGACTGGAAAATGGCCAAATAATTAGACCTTCTGGCAATACCAACCAATTACCCACCATTGCATTACAGGCTCAAGGTGGTGAGTCTCAACGATATTGGTTACTTGATGGCACAATCATTGGAGAAACGACAGGAGAAAAGATATTAAATTACACCTTTAAAGATGCAGGACAATACACCCTGACCGTATTTGATGGCTTGGGTTTATATGACAGTGTACAATTTGAAGTGCTGGCAGGAAGCAATATAGATAATTTCTGATTATAACGAATTTTGTTGATAGATTTATTGCTGGAAAAACCTGAAAATCACCTTCATTATTCATGAATACATTATTATTATTTTCTGATAAAGTAACAATCATGTTTTTTTTGATCTTACTTTGCCTTTAAGGAAAATTGAATATGGATTTGTTTAACGCACTCAAACGTTCACATTCCCCTTATATCCCCTTGCGCCAATCTTCCACCATCTTATTTCAGTTATATTTCGATGAAGAAAAACAAGCGTGCCTTAAAGTAATCGACAAAAAAGGTAAAGACTGTGAGGTAGATTACCGTTCTTATCAAGGTGAGCAACGAGCTGTATTAAAAGCTCTGCATAAAATCAACGACAATAACAGTATGGTCATAGATTGGGAAAATGACAGCGAACATCTTTATTTGGCTGAAAACGATTTTTTAGTGTATCACTTAAAAAATTGCAATAATTTGGTTGATAGTCAATTAAATCCCATTTTTTTTACTGATGAAAAAGCAATCGTTGGTCTGAGTATAAAACAAATAGAAAATTCACCTAACCTGAAAAGTCAGGTTTTTATTGAGTGTCAGGGGCAGACAATAGAAAATGGCAAGATAATAACAGAGTCTTACCTATTGGCAGACAAAGTAATTTATGAGGTGTTACCTTTAGGTGATAACTATAACGCTTTGTCTCTACTTGAAACAGAAATAGATAAAATAGATTTAGAAAAATATTTTTCCTTGATTTACTCTTCTTTTGATAACTTGAGTATTCGTTACCTGGATTTTCAAGAAAAAGAAAATTTGCCGCTGAATACGAATCCAACACTTATTTTTGAAAAAATTGATGAGGATCAGTCTCTTTATATTCGAGTAACGTTGTCTGCGTCAAACATGGAAGCTAGCTTTTTAACAAATTACGATATCACACATGTTGTTAATATTAATGAATTAGAACATACCTTATTGGTTAGCGAACTATCAGGCCCTGATTACGACCCTCAAGCTAATATTCGTCAATTACTAAACAAACATAAGCGTAAATTGAAAGCTAAGGGAAATAATGATTATTTTGAAGATAATGATCTTTTTATTCTTGAGGAGGAAATTGCACAAGCGTTTATTTATCAAGATTTACCTGATTTAATTCAAACTTACGAAGTATTGGGTGCCGAAAAACTTAAATCCTACAAAATCAGGGCAATAAAACCTAAACTAAATCTTTCATTAGGTCATGGTATTGATTTTTTAGAAGGCGATGCACAATTAGATATGGCAGGTGAAAAACTCAATTTATTTGATGCTATTGGACAATATCGCAAACAATCTTATATTACTTTAAGTGATGGAACACATGCACTGGTCAATCCAGCGTATATGAAAAAACTAGAACGCTTGTTTAAAAAGAAAAAAGATAATGTGGCGGTTTCTTTTTTTGATTTACCGTTGGTTGAAGAACTCATTGATGACAAAGTCGCAGACAAAACCTTTAAGAAAACAAGAAAGATTTTTGAAGGTTTTAATACCTTACATAAAAAAAGGAGCAAGTTACCTCCCGTTAAAGCAAAATTAAGAGATTACCAAAAACAAGGCTATCATTGGCTTAGTTATTTGCAAAAACATCAGTTGGGTGGTTGCTTGGCAGATGATATGGGGCTGGGAAAAACATTGCAGGCAATTACCTTGCTGGCATCACTCTATCCCAAAGAATCGTTACCAACTTTGGTCGTGATGCCTAAAAGTCTTATTTTTAACTGGACACAAGAAATCAATAAATTCGCTCCTCAATTAGAGGCTGTCACTCATTATGGTAGCCAGCGGGATTTTAATATAGCTAAAAAATCACAAATTATATTAACCACTTATGGCATGGTGAGAAATGATATTGAACTTTTACAAAAACAAAAATTTTGTTATATCATCCTGGACGAATCACAACAAATAAAAAACATCAACGCACAGGCAAGTAAGGCGGTGATGTTATTAAATGCTAAACACAGACTTGCCTTAAGTGGAACGCCCGTTGAAAATAATTTGGGTGAACTTTATTCATTATTTCGTTTCCTAAATCCTGCAATGTTTGGCTCTGTAGATGACTTTAATCGGAATTATGCATTACCCATACAACAAGGTGAAGAGACAAAAGAAGCGGCTCAAGAACTCAAAACTAAAATTTATCCGTTTATTTTACGCCGCCTCAAACGTGATGTACTAAAAGATTTACCCGATAAAATTGAACAAATACTCTATGTCGATATGAATGATCGACAAGCGAAATTTTATAATGAGCGAAGACAATTTTACCACGATACTATCCAAGCTCAAGTTGCTGAAAAAGGCATCAAGCAATCACAATTTTATATTCTACAAGCACTCACTGAATTACGCCAAATAGCCTCTATTCCAGAAGCAGTCACTGATGGACGTATTATTTCACCAAAACGTGAGTTGTTAATGGAATATCTTCAAGATTCTTTTGCCAATCAGCATAAAGTTTTAATTTTTGCTAATTATCTCAGCGCCATTGAACATATTGGCAGTGATTTAGCCAAAGAGGAAATTGACTATCTCAGTATGACAGGAGCAACACGAGACAGGCAGCAACTGGTGACTCGTTTTCAGAATGATGTTAACTGTCGTGCTTTTGTAATGACATTAAAAACAGGCGGATTAGGCTTAAATCTAACCGCTGCCGATACCATTTTTATTTTTGATCCTTGGTGGAATAAGTCAGCAGAAAACCAAGCCATTGACAGAGCACATCGCATGGGACAAGACAAAACGGTGTTTAGCTATAAAATCATTACGAAAGGCACTATTGAAGAAAAAATGATTGAATTACAAGAAAAGAAGAGTGCTTTATTTGACTCATTAATCAGTAGCGATAGTGCATCCATTAAATCGTTGGATGAAGATGACATTGAATTTATGCTAGGTAAAGGAAATTAAAATGGGGGTAGAATCGATATCTCTTAATACGTTAAAAGATGAAATCAATGATCACTACAAAGCAGATCATTTAAAAATCATATACAAACGTTTTTTACAACCGCTCATGTCGCCCTTGGTTGATCGATTGAAAAAATATAATATTGCTCAGCCAATGAGTAAAAATAAATCCATGCCAAAATTATACTATATAAACTTATTGGCAATATTTTGTTTCGATGAAACGTTACGTTTGGCATTAATAGGTACTTTACCTGATCATTCTCTTAAATTACTGGAACATATTTCTTGGAAGGCTTATGCAAATCATAAAACACTTGATCATATTTCAGGTGAAAAAATTATTCCCAATCAAACATCTCGTTATAATAGTTATAATCGCAATGACTACGGATTAAAGCAAAAGTTTACCGAGGATTATTCCTTGTTTATATTGGTCAATATCAACCACCATGGCTGGGGTCGTTTGCCAGAATATGAAGCTTTTTTACCTGCCTTGATGACTCAATGTCTGCAACAGACACTTACGCAACCCAAACATTATAAACTTTTATCCATTGATAAGCCTAAGTCTTCCTATATTTATGAAAATAATGGAAGAATATTAAAAGAAGTTGTGATTGCTAAATCATTAGAAGAGCAGGATTTTTTTGAAATTACAGCCAATGGAAAACCTAAAAAAACAACAATAAGACAGCTACAGAAAGCGTTAGGCTCTGAAGAATTTTATGAAAAATGTGCCCCCGAGTTGAATTTATTGCATACTGAAATATTAGCTCAATTGATATTAATGAAAAAGAGTCGTTGGGGGAATCAGCAAAAACCACTACCCATGGTTAAAGCTCTTTTTAAAGACATTGGACAAGCGAAATATTTCTCGATATTGAATCAATTACTTTTTCATTTTTTAGGGCGAAATCATATAGGGGCAACAAGAAACATCAATCCCGTTTTAATGAAACTATTTTCTTTGTTGCCATCAACTCACTGGGTTAGTATTGAAAATATATTTGATTTTGTCTTGATACATCGAATTGATTTGCATGTTGTTTCAGAGAGTACGGCGGAACGTTACTTAAAGTTTAATAGTGACAGTAAAAGGGAATATGCGTCCCATTATGAATTGACTACTAGGGATGACTATCATCAAACTGTTATATTGCCGACTATTAAAGGATTTTTATTTATATGCTCGGTGCTAGGCGTAGTGGATATTAGATATGACTTGCCTAAAAATAAAATCATTAAAAAAACCAACAAAGATTACCTTTCTGTTTTTGATGGACTGAAATACGTCCGTGTGACAACATTAGGTGACCATATACTGGGCAGAGAAAAAAAATATATTGCACCAAAAGACAACACTGATGAAGCCAATGTTATTGTCGATGAAAATCGATTGATGATAACATTACAAGGTCAAGACCCCATCAAAGAAATTGTGCTGAATAAACTGGCAACAAAAGTAGCGGGTAATCGTTATAAAATGGATTATGAAACCTTATTAAAAGACTGTCGGTCAAAACAAGAAATTGAAGAAAAAATCGGTAATTTTAAACAGCATCTATGTGCTAATCCCCCAATAATTTGGGAGGATTTTTTTAAACAGGTATTGGATCAAGTCCAACCTTTAACTCGAAAAACACAATGGGAGCTTTTTCTACTGTCAGATGATAAAAACCTAGTACAGTTAATTGCAAAAGATTCTGTCTTACAAAAACTACTTCTGAAGGCTGAAGGTCGCCATGTGGCAATTGATAAAAAACACGTTGAAAAAGTTAGGAAGAGATTGGCAAGTTTAGGTTATTTGATGTAAGACAACCCACACAAAATAACTTTTTCAATTACTAGGAGGCTGTCCGAGAACTCAGATTTTCGTCAAATCAAGGCATAAAATTGTCGAAAAGCTCAGTTTACGTGTGTAAATGAGCATTTTGAGACCATTTTTAA
>JABHHM010000399.1 GCA_018671575.1 Methylococcales bacterium
AAAAAAATTCAAAGAAGAAACAGGAAAAGAGATTATTAAAGAAGTCTTTTTTACTCAGTTTTTAGTGCATTAATATTTCTATCATAATTTAAGTGGCATCGTATAATTTTTTTATTGTTGGCGCATCAGGTCTTATTGGAAGTTCACTGTTTGGTTATATTCAGTCACATTTTCCTCATGATTTGACGGGGACTTATCATAAAAAACCTCAAGCTTGTTTGCTTCCTTTTGATTTGGCAATAGATTATTTGCCTGTCGCTTCAAACGATTCAAAAAATATTGTATTTTTCTGTTCAGCCATGACGAGCTTGGCTCAAGTCTTTCAACAACAGCAACAAGCTTATCAAACAAATGTTATTGCAACCATCAATGTGATGGAAGATGCCTTAACAAAAGGCTGGTCAGTACAATTTATATCTTCAGATAAAGTCTATGGTGACGGCGATGGTGATTATAAAGAAACCGATCAGCTTAATCCCATTACAGTTTATGGAAAGTACAAAGCCGAAGTTGAGCAGTGGTTGCTTAAAAATGCGCCAGAACAAATGAATATTTTTAGGTTATCTAAGGTGTTTGGTTACGGTAAAAATGACTTAATGGCCGCAATGGTTCATCAATTGGGTAGTCATCAGTCAATTAAATGCGCGGTTGATCAATTGATTCAGCCTACATTGGTTGATGATGTTACTAAAGTTTTATTGAAATTATCATTAAATCAAACAGGAGTATGGAATGTTGCAAATTCAGACATTCACAGTCGTTTGGCAATGGCTGAAATGATTTGCAAGCATTTAAATATTGGGATGGATTTGCTAGAAAAAGTGAAAATAAATGATTTGGGTTTGGCGGAAAAACAACCCAGAGATTGTTCAATGAATACCACGAAACTACAGTCAGCTTTTGTCACAAAATTTACCAGTTTTGATGAGTCGGTGGAAACGTTTATTAAAAATAACGACCGCCACTACCTATGATAATAACAATGAGTCCAAGCAATAAATTGGTTGTCATAAGTTGGCGTATTTTTGCCAATTGTTTGGCTGCTTCAGGAATGTTGCTTGATTCTAAATGTATTTTTAGTTTTGAGAAAGGTGAAAAATATAAAAATATAAAAATAGTGGTCATCAGAATGGTAATGCCCATCATAATGTTTATATGGTATGGAAAATGTTGTATTGATTGGTATAGCTTGAAAGCCATCCAATAACCTGATGTGAATAATACTATAATGGCTACCCAGACCCAGGGGAAAAACTGCTTAAAGATATTTTTCCATAAATCGAGTCGGATGGGCGGGTCTAATAATTTTGCTGCATTGGGGCGTAATATCATGTGGGCAAAAAACATTCCGCCAACCCAAATAGTGGCAGATAATAGGTGGAGAACGATTGCTACAGACATCATAATTACTTCCAGTTAATTATATCAAATCATTACGTAAAAATGTGGTTTTTGTTTGTGGCTTAAAGAGGAGAATAAAACTTCTTCCTTTAAGAATCCTCAAAAGCTATAGAGATAACTATTCAGTTGTATTAGATTTTTTCAAAAGTACCTGAATAGTTGCTTTCTTGTTTAAATATCCCATCATATCGTAATTTAAATGTGTTTTCATTAGCTATTGTACTAAAATTTAGTTGGGCGTTTAGTCTTTAATCTGGGATAGTCTTTTCTCAATCAATTATTATAGGGTACTTCATGAACGTGCTGGTTCTTGAAAGCAGTAAGTTATATCAAAAAATATTTTCTGATCTATTTGTTAGTCTTGGGCATTTTCCAAGAATTGTAGATAATTCAAAAGATGGACTCAAAATTTTCCGTCATGAAGATATTGGTATGATCTGTGTCGCCATGAATTTGGTTGATACGACAGGCTTGGAATTTACCAAAAAAATCCGTAAAAAGAGAAATGGACAGCATGCAACGATTGTATTGATGATTTCAGAGCAGAATGAAACGATCATGAAAGAAAGCATGGAGTGTGGTGTTACCGAAATATGTAACAAAACCAATGCAGAAGAACTCAGTCATAAAATTACTTATATGATGAATCGGCAAATAGATAAAGAGTCTAAAAATATTAGAAATTCTCAAATTATCTATATTGAAGATGATAAATATATTTACAAAATGACATTGGCAATGTTGGCTGAAATGGGGGTTAATGCGACTCATTTTACCAGTGCCGAAGAGGCATTAGATTATTATATTAAAACGGATCAACACCATGACTTGATTGTGACCGATATTATAGTTGACGGTTCAATGACAGGGCTTGGGTTGACTATTGCTATCAGAGAATTAAATAATCAAAAGTCGGATATTCCAATTCTTGCCATCACAGGCTTTGATGATACCGCTCGTCGTATTGAATTGTTTCGTGCGGGTATCAATGATTATATTATTAAGCCGTTTGTTGAAGAAGAATTGACGGCTCGTGTCACAAATTTGATCAGTAACTCCAGGATGGTTCATCAAATAAGAATTCAACAGAAAAAGTTATATGAATTAGCGATGACGGATCATCTGACTAAATGCAATAATCGGCATGCGTTGAATCAGTTGGCGCCCAAGTATTTTGCAGAAGCTGTGCGTCATAAGAAACCATTGGGTTTGTTGATCATTGATTTAGACTTTTTTAAGAAAGTTAATGACGAATATGGTCATGCTAAAGGTGATGATGTGCTTCAAGAAATTGGTCAATTACTCATAGAAACAAGTCGCACAGAAGACCTTGTTGCTCGTTTTGGTGGAGAAGAGTTTTTAATATTGTTGCCACATTGTAACGGAGGTCAAGTTAAGAAAAAAGCTCAGATATTGCGTCAAAAAATTGAATTACTCAAGCCAGCAGGGCTTGAATTAACAGCAAGTATTGGTGCGACCGTTCTTTCTGCGGGTTTAAAAATGGATTTTTTTGAATTATTTAAAGTGGCCGATCAAGCCGTCTATCAATCTAAAGAAGAAGGTAGGAATCGGGTTACTTATTTACCAGTCGAAAGTTAGGGATGAGTACGAAATAACTTGCCTTAACTGTTGTTCCTCAGTTCTTCAACTCTTTCCGATATTTTCTGATCTCTCATTTTATTGGCTTTTTCTTCATCTTTGATCGCAGGCGATTCTTCCCATTGTTCAGTGCTTGGGTTTAATGATGCAAAATAATAGGCGCGCCCCATTTTATAGACTTTAGATATTTGTTCGCTGGCAGTTTCGATGATTTTATCATCAGTGGGAGGGAGATTTGAAGCATTTTCATCGCTTGATGTTAAAGAACCATTAACGGTAATTATTTGATTTTCAGAAATATCTCCTGTCGTGCCAATAATAACTTCTTTTACGTCTGGAATTTTTGATACAATGTAGGCTGCCATTAGCATTGCAAGTTGTTGGTTATTGGTTTCTATGGCGGAAAGTATTTTGTCCATTGCAATTTGGCAGCGTTGAATCAATGTTGGGTTAGATACCCATTCGCGACTCATTTGCCAGCCAGAGTCCAAATCTTTATCAACTTTTTCAAAAAAATCAGCTGCTTTTTCGATTAAAAATTCAGGGATTTCCAGTGGAACAGGGTTTTCGTTGATGGTGATGTTTAATATCATGGCAATCTCCTAGCGGGCAAGTTTTAATCATTTTATTAAAATTTTTTTCCGATACTTAAATTATAAGCTCAAGTATTGTAACCGATTATTTTAGGTTAAAAAACAGGATTATGTCATTTAACTCAAAAGCATTTTTAAAGACATTGACTACGCAACCTGGCGTTTATCAGATGGTTGATACCACGGGTATTGTGATTTATGTCGGTAAAGCTAAAAACCTCAAGAATCGTGTTGCTAATTATTTTCAGAAAACCAGCGAATTCAGCAAAAAAACTTTAATGGTTGCAAAAATTGCAGAAATTAATATTACGGTAACCGATACAGAAGGAGAGGCGTTATTACTGGAAAATCATTTGATCAAAAAGCTTCATCCCAGATACAATATTTTATTAAGGGATGATAAAAGTTATCCCTATCTTTTTTTGTCAAAACATCAGTATCCTAGAATTGCTTTTCATCGGGGGGCTAAAAACAAAAAAGGCCAGTATTTTGGGCCTTATCCAAGTGCGGGTGCAGTCAAGCAAACGTTGAAATTATTACAAAAATTATTTCCTGTCAGACAGTGCGAAGACAGCTTTTTTCAAAATCGTTCCCGTGCTTGCTTGCAACATCAAATTGATCTTTGTAGCGCTCCTTGTGTTGGGTTGATTTCAACCGAACAATACCAAGTTGATGTGGAACATACGATTAAAATTTTACAAGGAAAAAGCCAGATTGTGGCAGAGAATTTGGTTAAGTCAATGGAATTGGCGGCTAATGCCTTAGCGTTTGAAGAAGCGGCACGATTTAGAGATCAAATTACCAATTTAAGACGAGTTCAGGAAAAACAGTATATTTCAGGTGAGCGTGGTGACGTTGATATTATCGCTTGTATTGTTGATAGAGGAATTGCTTGTTGCCAGGTATTTTTTATACGTTCAGGGCAAAATTTGGGCAATAAAACTTATTATCCTAAATTGCCCAAAATAGACTGCGACGAGAAAGGAATATTGGATGCCTTTGTCTCACAATATTATATTAATAAACCAGTGCCTCATGAAATATTGCTCAGTCATGAAATTGAAAATAAGGAATTATTGCAAAATGTCTTGAAAGAACAAGTTGGTTATGTCGTCACTATATCTTTTAATTTGAGAAGTGATCGGGCTAAATGGATGAAGTTGGCTGTAAAAAATGCCCATTATGGTATTGAAACACAAATCAATAGTGAAAAAGGCGTTAATTCAAGATTTCAGGCGTTGGAAGAGGGGCTTAAGTTGTCCAGGAAAATTAATCGTATGGAATGTTTTGATATCAGTCATACCATGGGAGAAGCAACGGTTGCATCTTGTGTTGTATTTGATCGAAATGGCGCGAAAAAATCAGATTATCGTCTGTTTAATATCAAGGGTGTAACTGCTGGAGATGATTATCATGCTATGGAGCAAGCATTGATAAGGCGATATCGTCGTTTAGTCAAAGGTGAGGGTGTAATTCCAGATATTCTATTTATTGATGGTGGAAAAGGGCAGTTGGGTATAGCGGAAAAAGTTATCGAAGAATTTCAGATAAAAGACCTGTTGCTGGTTGGAATTGCAAAAGGTGTAGAGAGAAAACCAGGAAAGGAAACGTTATTTGTTTCTCCTGGCAATAATATCATTGAGTTTGACGAGAAATCTCCTGCATTGCATTTGATCCAACAAATCAGAGATGAGGCTCATCGTTTTGCAATTACGGGGCATCGTAATCAACGACAGAAGAAAAGAAATAAATCCGTGCTGGAGACAATAGAAGGTTTGGGTAGTGTTAGACGTCAAAAATTACTCAATGCTTTTGGCGGTATTCAAGCCATTGAACGAGCGGGAGTTGAAGATATTGCGAAAGTTAATGGCATTAGTTTGGTATTGGCGAAACGAGTTTATGATCAGTTTCGTGAATAAGGATCATGAAGCGGGAAATATTTTGTTGCTTTGTCTAAAGGGCAAAGTGTTGGGTGGTCATCTCTAGCTCTAAAATAAGTTTTCATCCTGAAAATTTAACCTCATATCAAAGAAAACTACCTTTATTATATAAATATGTTAGGATTTCGTTTTTTAGTCAATATTTTTCGGAGTTAAGCAATGTTGAACATCCCTAATTTACTGACATTATCACGCATTATATTGATTCCAGTGCTGGTTGTTGCATTTTATTGGCCAGGTGTTAAAACAAATGTACTGTGTGTGGTTATTTTTACAACAGCCAGTTTGACTGATTTATTTGATGGTTACCTGGCAAGAAAACTCAATCAGACATCTGATTTTGGTGCATTTTTAGATCCTGTTGCTGATAAGTTAATGGTGGCAACCGCATTGGTGATTTTGGTTGAGTCTGATCCAACTCCTTGGTTAGCAATTCCTGCGGCTATCATTATTGGTCGAGAGATTACCATTTCTGCTTTACGTGAGTGGATGGCTAACTTGGGTAAAAAGGCAACCGTTGCGGTATCATATATAGGTAAAATAAAAACAACGGCTCAGATGAGTTCAATTGGTTTTTTATTGTATAGTGATCCATTTATGGGATATTCTACCAGTGATGTTGGTTATGTATTATTGTATGTGGCTGCAGGATTGACTCTATGGTCAATGTTTGATTATATGAAAGCTGCATGGAAAAGCTTTTCCTGAAAATAAAGTTAAGTATTTACTTGACTAAAAACGGTGGCTTTGTAAAATATGATTGTCTAGCGGGAATAGCTCAGTTGGTAGAGCACAACCTTGCCAAGGTTGGGGTCGCGAGTTCGAATCTCGTTTCCCGCTCCATATTTAAGCCTCGCATTTTGTGGGGTTTTTTTAGTTATGTTAGGAATGGTCAAAATTTTCACTTTTCTAAGACTACTTAACTAAAATCTAATTCAGGCTGGGTGGCAGAGTGGCTATGCAGCGGCCTGCAAAGC
>JABHHM010000355.1 GCA_018671575.1 Methylococcales bacterium
AAAAATAGGCGTGTAGTCGTTCTACATAACTATTTTTGTGGCAAAGAAGACGAACAAAAGAGCAAGTAAGATGGGTAGTTTATTTATTGCGAGCTGCCTAATTACACTGAGGTCTATTCGGTCAGGATGTCATGCAGAATGACCAAAATTAAATTCAAATTGTACATACAATGAACCGTCAGAAAGATTCTCCCCTGCTCCAACTTCCCAACACATTTCGGGCTTTTTATGGTGAATTTCTACACCTCACTTCTATTCAAAAACAATCCATTCAACCCATTCTGCATGGCAAAGACCTCATTATTCAAGCGGCAACAGGCGCAGGTAAAACCGAAGCGGTACTCGCACCGAGTCTTGAGCGAATGCTACAAAGCAAACAACACTTTAGCATCATGTATATTATTCCAACTCGTGCTTTAGCAACCGATTTAAATCGTCGTTTAAAACCAGCATTTGAACGCTTAGGTTTAACACTTGGTATACGCACAGGAGATTTTAAACGAGGAGGAAAATTTCCAGATGCGATTCTAACCACACCTGAATCATTTGATGTGATGCTCGGCAGTCGTCAAGCCTTGGTTCAGCAGTTTCTTGCTCGTTTGAAAATCATCATCATTGATGAAGTTCATTCACTATTGCATCGTTATCGAGGACAACAACTGGTTTTTTGTTTACAACGATTATCACGTCGTCACCAACAAATACAAAAAATAGCTTTATCTGCTACCATTGAAAACCCCGAACACATCACTCAATTTTTTTCATTTTCACCCCAAAGTATTTATTTAAAGCAAAGCACCACACGTCAAATAGTGCCTCATTTGGTTCACATTAAAAATGATGAAAACGAATTTATTGCTTTTATTAATGATCTTTATCAGCGTTATCAAAATAGAAAAATATTGATATTTGCCAATAGTCGTCGCCATTGTGATCAACTCTTTGCTTTACTCAATGAAGCAAGTCAATTTAAAAATTGCTGCGGTTTACATTATTCCAACTTGCAAGCAGAGTCACGCCAACTGGTTGAACAACAGTTTCGACAACGCCAGCAAGCACTTTGTATCAGCACCAGCACACTTGAATTGGGCATTGATATTGGCGATGTAGACTGCGTTATTCTGTTTGAACCACCCGACTCCGTTTCAGCTTTTTTACAGCGTATTGGACGCTCTAATCGTCGCCAACAACACAATTCATTTTGGGGGATTTGCCGAGGAAATCAGGCACAATCTCAATTATTGCGCTTTATGTCATTGATCAATTTGGCTCGCCAGGGACGCATTGAGAAAGTACCTGAAAATTCATTTCCCAGCGTGGTGGTCCAACAAACGATTTCCTGTTTGTATGAAAAAAAACAATTATCACTGGCATCCATGCAAAACTTATTGCCTCAACAAAATGATTTATTATCACAATTTTGGCAAGAATTGAATCATTTTGGCTGGCTCAAAGAAACAGAAATAAAAGGATTATTTTCAGGTGGATGGCGATTTTATGATGCTCTGAAAAAACAACATATCTGGAATAATTTCCCACCCAATGAAGTAGATTTTGACTTGCAGTTGGATGAAAAAATCATTGCCAATATTCCACGTTCAATTGTGGATCAATTTAAAGTCGGCGATCAGGTTCGGTTGGCAGGTAAACAGTTACAAATTTTAGAGATAATCAATAATGACAATGAAAAACGAATCATTACCAAAACCACCTCTCTAAACAATGAAAAGGAATTATTTTGGTTGGGTGCTGGCTTTCGAGTATCGTATGAAGTCGCACAAGAAATGCAAAATTTATTATCCAACAAACAACTTAACACCGAAGATTATGGTCTATTTGCACGGACACGAATATTATTAGAGCAACAGCAACAACAACGAACCGTCACTTTAGCCAATGGCATTCAAGTTTGTCGCCTTGCCAATGGTTGTTATAGTTACTGGACTTTTCTGGGTGCATTAGGCAATGCCATCATGAAATGGTTGATCGAAGACACTCATGATGAAGTTAAAATCACAGTACATGACTTCGGCTTTGAAAGTATTGACTGGATTGATTTTCAAACATTGCCTTATCCGATGGATTTCAGTGATTTTCAACAATGGGCACGACGCAATTTTAAAAAACTATTGGCTCTATTTTCACTCAATGCTTTTAGCCATTATCTTCCTCGTGACTTAATGATTCAAGAAATCACTTATTTCTTATTTGATGATAGATTAATCCAGCAGTTTGAACACTATCAACAACAAACAAATGAGATCATTAAAGGAGACAAACAATGGCTCTTTTGGGACGAAATATCATCAAGCAATGCATTCGATATCGTCTTAACCAGCCATGCAGAAAATTTTTTACAACAAGAAAAAAATAACAACATTGATCAAAACATCATTCCTGTGATTCCAGACAAACTGGAAATTGATCAAAACAAACCATTGACTGCCAAACGACTGAGTTATTATTTTTACCATCAACAATGTCAGCGTTGGCTCACGTATCAATGGTTATCTGATGACACCATCACCAGGAAATCACCGCTGATCAACAATGAATTAAAACAACATCGCTTGGCAAAAAAACAAACCTTTGAACAACAGGTATTCGATCAACTGGCAAATAAACACACCTTAATTTATTGTGAATTGGCATTATCAGAACAATTGTCTCTATTACAACCCTATTTTAAAAATGATAACAACCATCGTGTATTTTTAGTTCGCCCAATCTTGTCTTGCAATCATCACAATTCATTAAAACTCAAAGGCAAGAGTATTCCTGACTTAATTCGTGTTAGCCAAAAAAATAATACTTTACACTTAACTGTTGGAGACATTCGTGTTGACCACCAAGCTCAGTACCATCATCGCTGGCAAGTTGCTTACAACGCATGGTTATTACCAGTTTATTTACAACAACAAAACAATACGAACAACTATCAAATCAACACTCAAAGTTTTATCATCAGTCGATTCATTGATAATGATTCACAAATAAAATGGAATGGCTTTGACCATTCTCCTTATTTAGCCAGCCTACCGACTTTATTTAAAAATATTCAACAACAACTTCAGTCAACGTCATCCATTACAAATTTTCAAATCCAATCACACTGTGCACAATGTGACTATTTTAAACCATGTTATCAACAGTCATTGAATCACGATATTCACTATTTTCCTCAACTCAGCCCTGGACTATTACAAAAATTTCGACAACAAGGCATTCAATCTTTGGACGAACTGACTGAGTTTTGCCAACAAGATCAAAAAAACGTTTTTAGTCCACAGCAATACGAACAAATACAATCCAAGTTGATAGCCCTTCAACAAAACCAAATTCTGTTGAAAAAACCAACCACACGAATTTTTCCATCCAACTTGTCATTGACTTTTTTAGTGGATATTCAAAAACATCCCATCACAGGATATCCTTACCATATCGCTTTTCAACTCATGGACCAACGACAACAACTGATGTATGAAGCCTACTGGATTAATTTAACCTCGACCCAATGGCAAAAGGCAATACAGGAACTTCAACAACAAATCACCCGACATAGGCGACAAGCTGAAATGCTGGAACAAGTTTCAATCATGATAGATTTTAATGGCTCCAGCCTGCATTGGCTAAAACAATGTCTTGATGAAACCACCCAAAAACAGTCAGTGACAAACCATACATCAATCATTCAGTGTTTAACACAACACTTTTATCTGCCTTTAGTCGGTAAAATAAGTCTATATCAACTCGGTCAGTTATTTAATGTAGAACTTCCAATCAATCAGCCATTGAGTTTATGGCATTCCGATCAATTAGTTGAACCACTACCACTCGATGACATCAAGATTATTTGCCAATTACTTTCATCTATTTGGTATTGGATACAACGGCAATTAACCAGTTCATGGTCTTCACAAGGCAACCAATCATTTCACTATTTAGACTTTATTGATACGGAAAGAGCCTATCAAGAAGAACAAGTATTGAGTCTACAGCGTTATCCGTTGACTGAACGTGTGGCAAGATTCAGAGCCATTGGCCCTCTTCGTTATAAACAATGTAAATTAGATGATGAAGGACTTTTTTGTTATCAATTTGAAATTATTAATCCGCCCTGCATCTCCAAATTCAGACCAGGTGACTTTCTAAAGCTGGCACCCTTGAGAACACCCGATATTCAGTCAGGTTTTTCTATCATCTTAATGAATCAAACCACAGATCAAGTCATTGTTAGATCTCGTGGGCAACGCATCCAGTGTAAAACAGGCCAGCAATTTTCTCTGGAAGAAGATTTAACCGACTGGAATACCAGTAAATTGATTCATGCCGTCAAAACACTAGAAAATAAGCCTCAACATCCATTAAACGATTTACTCAATGGCTCATCGCAAACTCAAATGTTGGATGACTCTCTCTGGATTAATCAGTGGTTACAACAAAACACAATACATGGCTTAAACCCAATGCAACAACAAGCCTTGAAACTGCCTTTTCAACATAACTTAGGCTTAATAGAGGGACCTCCTGGCACAGGGAAAACTCACTTACTGGCATGGACAATCATCGCTCTGGTTTATCGAGCACAATCATTACAACAACCAATACGCATTCTTGTTTCGGCGCTGACTCACCACGCCATTGACCAAATTTTAAGCAAAGTCGTGCAGATTATTGAGCAACACTGTCTCACTGATTTTGCAGGCAATTGTTATAAATGGGGTGGTCAATCGGCATTAAGCCATCAAGATAACTCATCAGTTAAACCATTAGAAGATGCTCAAATGCTATCAAATTGCCAATATGCAATTTTAGGTTCAACCAGTTTTGGTTTGTATCAATTATTTGACAGCAAACAACATCAATTTCCCGCTTTTTTTGATTGGGTCATTTTTGATGAAGCCTCACAAGTCTTAATTCCTCAGGCCATTTTAGCGCTACTGTATGGTAAAGGTCATTTTTTATTTTATGGTGATGACAAACAATTACCTCCTGTCATTTTAGGAAAATATCCCGATCAGCCTACATTGAAAAACTCTATTCTGACTCACTTATTGTTAAAAGGTCATGCTGACAATTACCGTGTACGCCTCAATTTAAGCTATCGAATGAGTCAGGCATTGTGTCAATTCCCCAGCCAAATGTGGTATGAAAATGAGTTAAAAGCAGCCACTGAAAACCAATTCCATCAACTTGAATTGAAAAATTTTCGACTCACTAATCAGTTAGATAAAATCATTAATCCACAACAAGCCTCAACACTGGTTTTAATTCCTCATCATCATTGTGAGCAACAATCACAAGCAGAAGCTGAATTCGTTTGTCGATTAACTCAACAGTTAATGATTAAACATCAATTAAACGCAGATCAAATTGCACTCATTTCACCTCATAGAGCACACAACAATTTGGTTGCTGAATTACTCAAACAAATATTAACATCGGATGCGATGCTACCATTAATTGATACCATTGAAAGAGTTCAAGGAGCAGAACGAGATGTGATTATTTTTAGTCTGGTATCATCCAATCCTGATCATTTCACCGAGTTTTTAAACAATCCAAAACGCTTTAATGTCGCCATTACCAGAGCGAGAAAAAAACTAATTGTGCTGGGTAGTCATCAATTTTTTTCACTGCTTCCAGATAGTGAAGAAGGACTAATCAATAATCAATGCTTCAAGAATTTTATGGGATATAGTGAGGTGTTTAGCTTATAACAATGATGCATTCTAATATCACTCACATTGAGCGGATTGACTTTTCACTTTTTACATTAAATACGTCCAAAAACCATGTTTTCAGCGGTAGGGAGGATAAATAACAATACATCTACCGATAAAAAGAACTTTTTTCGGTAAATACACTGTCGATGATTTACCCTATAAAAACCTAAATATCAATCAACTCATTGATTATATTTAATTATTTAATTATAAAAAAACAAAATAGACCCCACTCAATGTGGGATATCACGTCACATTGAGCAAATAATATAATCACAAATATTGTTATGTTCATAAGTGACCAATAACATTGACCAGACCATCTGGCCAGACTATAATTATTAGCACAACCAATTAAATTAACCAATAGGCAATACAATGACAATAGATGTAATAAATATTTATGATGCCAAAACACATCTGTCACAATTATTAACAAAAGTAGTTTCTGGTGAAGAAATTATCATTGGGAAAAATGGGAATCCTATAGCAAAACTGATTCCCTATCATACACCCGCACCAAGGAAACTTGGGCAAGTAGAATGTTCAGATGAACCCAACATTTTGGATAATACCACTGATGATATTCTAATGATGTTTGACAGCAAATGAATATACTACTAGACACACATATATTTTTTTGGGCTGTTAGCCAGACTGGTTTGCTCAATTTAACCAAAAAAGAGAAGGCAATAATCACAGATATTGAACACAGTATCTATGTAAGTAATATTTCCCTGTTTGAAATGTCAATCAAACACACCAAAGGGAAATGGCAACAAGTTGATAAAATACTCAATAATTACAGCAATATCATTGAGGCACATCAATTTAAAGAAACTGGTTTCACTGGAGAAATGGCAATCTCAGCAGGGAAATACACCCAACAACATTCAGACCCTTTTGATTGTATGATTGCCGCACAAGTGAAGCACAATGATTTCACTCTCATAACTCGAGATAAAATATTCAGTAAACTTAATATAAAATGCTTATAAACCCCAAGCCCAATAACTTGCCCATCGGCATCTCAACATTCAAAGACATCATTGATAATCATTTCATTTATGTCGATAAGACACCTCACGCCTTCCAACTTATCAACAAAGAAAAAGGCTATTATTTTCTTTCTCGCCCACGTCGTTTTGGAAAAAGTTTATTTTTAGACACATTAAAATGTATATTTGAAGGCAAAAAAGAATTATTTGAAGGACTTTATATTGATGACAAATGGAACTGGAATCAACAATATCCTGTCATAAAAATCAGTTTTGGTGTCTCCAATTCAATAACAGAATTGATTGCAAATATTTTTTCATTAATCAAACAAAATCAAAAGAA
>JABHHM010000401.1 GCA_018671575.1 Methylococcales bacterium
ACCCAGACCATTTTCACAATCACCAATACAACGATCAGCCAATACCATTGCTGACATTGACACCGACAAAAAAAGACAAAGCATTATTCGATAAAAAATAATTTTGCTTTGATGAATGATGACTTGCATTTTATGCGCTCTTAAGTAAATATTAAATAATGATAAAAATTATAGACTCAATCCCATTTTTTGTACTCATCATGCTGAGCATTTTCATGTCGTTAGCGCCATTAAACGCAGAATCGCATTTATTGCAAAAAATACTCATGCTATTCAATGGAAACTTAATCAAACCCTTGGATATTTTTGATTTGATAATGCACAGCACCCCTTTAGCTTTACTGACCATTAAAACCAGTCACTGGCTATTGCAAAATAAATCAGAAAAAAATGACTCGTAAATATGCAGATATTTGTACAGAAGCCTGGTTACTTAGAGGAATTAGTTGTCTGCCAGGCCTATTAAAATTAGACAATCAAATATTATCGTACACTGCATTAGACTATGGGAATTTATGGAATTTTCAACTTCGAAAACTAGAATTAACAAATAATATCAACAACATTAAACAAGAACTTGATGAAAAACACAAAATCATCTTGTTTGAATTACCCATGTCCGAAGTGAAACAAGCCCATATTCCCTGGCACTATTTTTCTGGCGGCATCAAAATCACCACGAATAAAAACCATTTCCGCTTTAGTTTTGCCAGACCTGCCAATACCTATTTCCCCATGGAAAGATTAAATGCCAGCAATGATATTTTAGAATCAAGACAATCAGGAAAAGCCTGGAAAAAAGTATTGGATAACTCGCAATGAACATAATGTACTAAGGCAACTCGCAATAAATAAACTACCCATCTTACTGGCCTTTTTGTCCGTCTCCTTTACCACAAACACAGTTGAGTAGAATGACTACACGCCTATTTTTATGGCAAAGAAGACGAACAAAAATTCTGCGCAATATGGGTAGTTTATTTATTGCGTGTTACCTAACGTACAAAACGGTATTAAATTTAGCCACGGATTAATGCTGTCAAATCTATGTCTATCTGTGTTCAGATACAGTTCTAAAATATTTTGTAAGGTTACGTATTACCTTACAAAGTAAAGCGTGACAATGATGCCTGTAATTCATCTACCTTGTCTTTTATTTGCTTATCAGTTGAATCATCCATTTGATCTTTGAGTGAAGTAATGACTTCTTTCAATTGCTTAAGTGAATTGTGTTGAGTCTCAGTAATATCGTTAATTGTACTGGCAAGATCATTCAAATGGTCTTTATCTCTTAAATAAATTCTGGTGGTAAAATCACCTTCTTTTATTTTTGTAAGCATTAACTTAATTTTATAACTGGGACCAACAATTCGATGGGTAAAAAACAAACTGATTAATAAAAAAATCAGCACATCCAGTGAAATCACAAAAATAGTGACCACCCACGATGTCTCACTATCGCCCTGAACCCCCATAGTATAGAGATTTTGGTGAATAGAATTCAACATCCCCATCACTTTAACATTGACATATAACAGCAAAACACCACTTAATGGCAATAAGGATAACTCTAATACCATCCTCAGCTGCTTATTCCAGTCTACTATATATTTACTTCTTTGATTTTTTTCACTCATTACCAATGCCCAATTAATTAATCAACATGATAAATATTATAGACGCTGAACTGTAACCCGCCTAAAAAAAGGCTTATTGTCCGCCATGTATAACATTGCCAAGCTGATCCAACTGAGGTACATGTTTACCATTTTTAGGCTCAATTTCATTGTATAAATCAATAAATTCTCTGGTCAGTTTGTGTGATTTTTCAAAATGAATCATTGGAATAGAATTTTGATGAGACTCCTTTATTTTAACTGAAGATGAAAGATGTGTTTTAAAAACAGGCAAACCTTCTTCAATTAATTCTTTCACCAGTTGTTGAGGAAGTTTTGCCCTGGCTAAAAATTGATTAACAATAATTCCTTCAACTTCCAGTGCATCATTATGATCTTCTCTAATTTCTGAAACATTGTTGAGTAAAAGATACAAAGCTTTACGAGAGAAATCGTCACAATCAAATGGAATCAAACAACGATGAGAGGCTATTAATGCAGATCGGGTAAAAAAATTCATTGCAGGAGGGGTATCAAGATAAACCGTTCGGTAACCTAAAGCCTTGCCTATTTGATCCAGTGCATCTCGTAATTTGTAAATTTTATATCTTGCACCCAGTTTATCTTGTAAAGATTCCAGTTCAGGATGTGATGGAATAATTGCAAGGTTTGGAAAAGATGTTTCGACAATAAATTTCTCAATTTCATCTTTTTTAAAGCCAAACGACAATACCTTTTCAAAAAAAGCAGCAATGGTTCGATCTGCAGGTACTTTCATATCTCCCAGCAAATATTGAGATGAATTTGCCTGTGGATCTAAATCAACCACCAATGTTTTTATGCCATTATTTGCACTCACTGCCGCAAGATTACAGGTGATTGTAGATTTCCCCACTCCACCTTTTTGATTAAAAATTACTCTTCGCATAACAATCACCTTTATTGTTGTATCTTATTGACCAATATAGCCTTTCTTACATTTAAATTCAAACACTTACACACATTTATTAAGTCAATATTTAATGAATTTAAATCATCATTTTTCAGCAACATTTTTCAAACTAAACTATTATTAAAGAACGTAACCATTATTCTTAGGAGCCTGTCCGAGAACTCAGGCTTCGTCAAATCAAGGCATGAAATTGTCGAAAAAATGCAGTTTGTGTGTGTAAACGAGCATTTTGAGACTGCTTTTAATACAGAGTTGGCGGAAAAATGAATTCTCGGACACCCCCTAAAAAATCTGTTAAATCTACTTTATGCATCCCTAGCATTGATCCAACTGATTTTTTAGGATTATTAAAAAACGAGAAAAACTTTGTCACAAATCAACAGAAAATTTCCACGTTTAAGCATAGATATTCCCGCCAGTCTACAAATGGAAGATGGCACAATTTATAAAGGGCACACTCGAAATATCAGCTATGGAGGCATCTACTTCAAAAGTGAAGAGCTGGATATACGTTATAGAGTCACCCCTAAAGAAGACGATAAAGGCGCCATTTTAATACTCTACAATAACGATGACGAAATTATTGCTGCAAAAATTCCTTGCGCCATTGCACACAACGATAGTCAGGGTGCTGGCATTGCTTTTACAGGCCTCAGTGACAACAATCATTCTGCCCTCAAAGACATTTTTAAATCAAATCTTTGTTCAGAAGATTATTCAGAATACCGTCAACATGAAAGATTTGGGCTAAAATTTCCAGGTCGCTTTAAAACAGAAGGAGGCGCTATTTTTCAAGGAATTTCCAGTGATATCAGTTTTGGCGGGCTATTTTTTCAGCTTTCAAGACAATCTGCACAAAACTTATATGACCAACAAGTTAATCTGGAACTCATTTTATCAAAAAGTAACAACGAAAAGTTTGAGTGTATCTGTCGGGTAATGCATTCATCAAAAAATGGCGTTGGTTTGAGTTTCGAAAAAATGGATGAAATTAATTCCGAGAGAATAAAAAAACACCTTAAAGAAGCCAGGAAAAATAATTGGGCTTAAGGTAACTCACAACATATAAACGAGCATCTTATTGGTACACTGCATAAGATGCAAAAAATCTCATCCAATCTTATGTTCGTCTTCTTTGCTACAAAAAAGACAAACAAAATTTCTGCACAATATGGGTAGTTTATTTATTGCGTGTTACCTAATATGTTATTATTTTACCCTAAATCCAAAACTTCAAGCCTAGGAGGCTGTCCGAAAATGTAGGTTTTCGTCAGAACAAG
>JABHHM010000393.1 GCA_018671575.1 Methylococcales bacterium
GTGAAGTGAAGATGGAATTAAGAACGGGAAGTTATTTCGTGCCCATTCCTAAGTGCCTTTGCTTGTGGAAAATGCTTGTCAACCTGGTCACGAGTTGATTCAGCAATGCTCGACAAATCTTTAACAACCGCTCCAATTTCTTCTGATGCAGCTGCATTTGAATTGGCTATTTGATAAAGTGAATCAGAATTTCCAGATAACTGGTCCATTGTTTTGTCCTGACTCGTTACGCATTGATTGATGTGCTTGAGCAAATTATCGCATTCGGTGACAGACGTGATAATAATATCCATATCTTGCTGGACTTTGGTTGTTGTTTCAACGCCGATTTCAACATTAGAATGAGTTTGTTTGACGATATTGCCTATTTGATTAACGGCTTCAGAAACATTTTTAGCCAACATTCTAACCTCGTCAGAAACCACCGCAAATCCTCTACCATGCTCTCCTGCTCTGGCCGCTTCAATGGCGGCATTGAGTGCCAACAAGTTGGTTTGGTTGGCAATACCTGCTATCACGTCCGTTATTTTTAGAATTTCTTCACTATTATTTTTAATCAAATCCATTGCTTTTGACATTGATGTGATTTCATTTTTCCCTTCATTGACCAGACCAACTGCATGCCTGGAGTTTTCGCTGGCCTTTTGCGAAGAAGTTAGTACGTCATCAACCGATTGCTTGGTGAGATTAACATCGCTGATCATTGATTCAACAGAAAGGGCCTGATGTTGCGCTCCATCAATAATTTGTGAAACAGCAACATTGCTTTGTTCTGCAGCAGTTGCTATCTGCATTGTATTTTCTATTAAAGTGGTGATTGTTTCCGAAACATGAGAAATTGAAGTGTTGAGATTATTTTTTAGGTTTTCAATATCACCTTTAACATCGGCGTTAACTCTTTTTTCAAAATCTCCGACAGACAGCCCTTTAGCGACATTGTTAACTTCTTTTAACATTTCTTCGAAAGAATTTAATAAGTGATTAAATGCAGTGGTTGCCTGACTTATTTCATCATTGCCTTTAACGTCAACTCGCTTTGAAAATTTGCCCGAAGTTTCAATTTCCTTAATGACATTAACCAGTCGTTGAATACCTGACGCAATGCCTTTGCTGATGAGCACTGCCAGTAAAATACTGACGATGATTAAAATAAACATGACAATTTGTGTCATATTTCGACCATTTTTAACCGTTTTATTGAGTAAATTCATCTGACTTATCATGGTCATTTCTTGAGCTTTTGCCAGCTCTCCAATTTGATGGATTAAGTCTTTAGTCAGTGGCTGAATATCGTTTTTCATGCGATAATTTGCAATATTCCAGTTTTTATGACTGCGTATTTCAAATATTTTTTTGGTGATATCAACTAATTTCGGTCTCATTTTCTCTATTTTATTGAACTGTTTTTGTTCTTTTGAGCTTAAATCACCACGAGATAGTGACAAATAAGCCCCGTCATTTTGTTGCATGCTTTTGTTAAATTTTTTGAGATATTTATCATTACCTGTTAATAAATAGGATCGTGTGTCAGCCAGTACCGCTGAAAAAGAACGGCTAAAATCACTCATGGTTTTTAATAGAAACTTGCTTTGTTTGACCTTGATGACATCTTGCGTCCCCATCCAGCGTCTACTTTCACGAAATATGAGCTTGGCAATGGCTTTGTTTGATTTTTTGATGAGCGGTTGTAATTCTTTTGTGAATAACAAGGTTGCAGGTGTATTGTCAATGGTGTGAGCAATATTTTCAATTTCATTTTGTATTTGTTGGTATTGATGGAATTTTACGTTTAACTGGTTAAGTGATGAGGTGTTTTTTTGTCCTGCTTGTAGTTTTATCAGTTTACTAATTTGTATTTCGATATCTAGCCAAGCTTCAGCGCGTTCCATTTTAAATTGATCTTCGCCAAGCAATACCCAACCTCGTAATGCCCCCAATGTTAGATAAACAGATTCCTGTAACTTTGCACTGGCTAGAGCACTGGGCAATAAAACATCATTGACTTTGATGCTGACCTGTTCAGTTTGTTGGTAGTTATTGAGGCTGATGCCTCCCATCACCATCATCATTAAAATGACAGTGGCAAATCCCAACATGATTTTTTTTCCAATGGTTAAAGTGAAAGACATTTTGTAATCCCTTGTTTTATTTCTAGTTATACCGACATAATAGACCATAGCAACAAGTCAATGGAGATTTAAACTAAAAACATTGTTTGGACAAATATTATCAAGCCATTTTATAAGTCAGTTTCCTCTTGAAATATCCCTAATCCTGCATACTATTATCTATTAAGAATTAAACTTGCGAAAGCTCTATTTTGATTTTGCAGGTATTGCATTAGTTACGAATATTGGCTGATTTATGTTGTTGAATTTTAAATAAAAAAACAATGTTCAATCTTTTTGAAAATATAATATTAAGATAAAAAAATGACCGATAAAAAAAATATTCCAGAAAATTCAGATGAAGACAGTCACGAAGACAGAGAATTGTTGATTGCTCAATTGTTAGAGGAAGAAGGCAGTGATGAATTTCATCCTTTAACCTCAGCACAAGAACAGCTTTGGTTTTTAGATCAGCTACAACCTGGAAATGCAGCTTATCATATGCCTGCGGCTGTTAGGATTACGGGACAATTAGATCGTGAAATACTACAAACATCTTTGAATGAAATCATCAATCGACATGATGTTTTGGTGAGTAATTTTAGGTTATTTAATGGTCAACCCGTTCAATTTTCACAAGATCATGAAATTGAACTGACTGTACAAAAGATTGATTGTCAATTGGTGAATTGTGACAAAGAGGAGGTTGATGGACATATTCGCACATTGGCATCAAAAATTGCAACTGAGCCATTTGATTTGAAAAATGATTTATTGTTACGTGCCAAGCTATTTAAAATCAAGGACGACCATCATGTATTGATGATTGTTTTGCATCATATCATTGCCGATGGTGGTTCGATTGCGCTTTTAATCAATGAGCTGTCATCTATTTATGAATCATTATTGAACAACCAACCTGACACTTTAGATGAACTGGAGTATCAATACATTGATTTTGCCTATTGGCAAAAAGAGTATTTGGAGTCAGAAGAATACCAAGCCAGTTTAAATTATTGGAAACAACAGTTGGAAGCCGCCCCACCTGTTTTATCTTTGCCGACAGATTATCCTAGACCCATCAATCAAAGTTTTCATGGTCAACATGAGATTTTTCATATTTCAGCAGCATTGGTTGATGAATTGCTAGTAATTGCAAACCA
This sequence comes from Methylococcales bacterium, assembly GCA_018671575.1. Lineage (GTDB taxonomy): Bacteria > Pseudomonadota > Gammaproteobacteria > JABHGC01 > JABHGC01 > JABHHM01. The sequence continues at coordinate 3,272 of JABHHM010000393.1, forward strand.
GCAAGGTGCCACCTTGTTTATGGTATTGCTGGCTGCTTTTCAAGTGATGTTATCGAGGTATATCAATCAGGAAGATATTTGTGTCGGTACACCTGTTGCAGGTAGAAATCAGGATTCACTGAATACGGATAAAATGTCAGGCTTGTTTGTCAATATGTTGGTGATGCGACTTGATTTGTCGGGTGACCCAAGCTTTAAAGAGCTGCTCAATCGAACCAAGAAAATGGCATTGGATGGTTATGCTCATCAAGATGTTCCATTTGCGAATTTGGTAGAAGAATTATCTCCTGAGCGTTCAACTTCACATGCACCAATATTTCAAGTGATGATTGCGTTACAAAATTATCATTACAAGATGAATGTCAGTGGCTTACAGTTTGAATCTATCGCTTTTGAAAGTGGCACTTCACGTTACGATATCACATTAGACTTAACTGAGTTGGAAAAGGGGATTGAAGCCAGTTTTGAATACAATACTGATTTATTTTCAAAAGAAACCATTGTTCGAATGGCGAGCCATTATGAAATTCTATTAAGAGGAATTGTCGCAGATTATTCACAACCAATCAGTGAATTACCGATGCCGTCAACCAAAGAGTTAATTCGTTTAATTGTTGACTGGAATAAAACCGAGGCCGAAACATCTCCTGTTGCTTGTTTTCATCAGCTGTTTGAACAACAGGCGGAAAAAACACCTGATAACAGTGCCGTGGTGTTTCAAGGACAGTCATGGAGTTATCGACAACTCAATGAAAAAGCCAATCAACTGGCTCATTTCTTGAAAAAGCAAGGTGTTGGTGTCGATGTCTTGGTCGGTATTTATATGGATCGTTCATTGGAGATGCTGGCAACCATTCTAGCAATCCATAAGGCGGGTGGGGCCTACGTTCCGCTCGATCCTGCCTATCCTGTAGAACGTTTGGCTTATATGCTGGAAAATTCTACTGCCCCCGTGTTACTGACTCAAGCGAGTTTAATGGGCAGTGTGCCAGATTATTATGGAACAGTTATTAATTATCAAGCGATTACAACGGAACTGGATCAACAGGATAAAGCTAATTGTACATCAGATTTTGACCGAAAAAATTTAGCGTATGTGATTTATACCTCTGGTTCAACAGGTAAACCCAAAGGTGTACAAATTAAGCATGGCGGTTTATTGAACTTTTTAGAATCAATGAAGCGTGAACCAGGCTTAAATAAAGATGATACTTTACTTGCGGTCACTTCATTATCGTTTGACATTGCTACGTTGGAATTGTTTTTACCATTAATTACGGGGGCAAAAATTGTACTTGCCAGCCGTGAAGTGGCGATTGATGCTGCACGTTTACAGGATTTATTAAAAGCGTCCAATATCACCATTATGCAGGCAACTCCCGCAACTTGGCGCATGTTACTCAATCGTGATTGCCAATTGAAACATCGAATCAAGATTCTTTGTGGTGGTGAAGCCATGCCCACCGATTTGGCAGGTCAATTGCTGATGAATTCCAATGTTGATTTATGGAACATGTATGGCCCAACAGAAACCACCGTTTGGTCTTGCATTCATCACGTAACCACCTTGCGTGAATCCATTCCCATTGGTCGTCCCATTGCCAATACTTTGCTGTATATTTTGGACAAACATCAACATCCTGCTCCCATTGGTGTGCCAGGTGAGTTATTTATTGGTGGTGAAGGCGTAGCAAGAGGTTATCGTGGACGTGATGACTTAACCGCAGAACGATTCATTGAAAACCCATTCAATGATGAGCATGAGGTCATTTATCAAACGGGGGATCTGGCAAGATATTTACCCAATGGAGAAATAGAATGTCTTGGACGCATTGATCATCAGGTTAAATTACGGGGTTATCGTATAGAACTGGGAGAAATAGAAGCTGTATTATCGAGTCATCCTGATGTCCATGCTTGTATTGTTATTTTGCGAGAAGATTCACCTGGTAATAAGCGTTTGGTTGGCTATGCTGTGGCTAAAAAATCGTTGACCATTGATGGCCATAAAATTAAACAGGCAATTAAGCAAGAATTACCTGATTATATGATTCCGTCTATCATTGTTGCGATGCAGGCATTGCCATTATTGCCAAATGGTAAGATTAACCGACAATTTTTACCCAAACCTGATCAATCGTTAACAGAGCGAGAAATTGAACAACCTGTCAGCATGATGGAAAAAGCCATTGCAGGTCTTTGGGAGCAAATTCTGGAAGTCTCCATGATTGGTCGGCAGGATAACTTTTTTGCTTTGGGTGGGCATTCTTTACTGGCAACACAATTGATTGCAAAAATTCGAGATCATTTGAAAGTCGAGTTACCATTAAGGATTCTATTTGAAGCCTCTACTCTGGCTGAATTAGCCACTGCTGTAGAAAATAAAAATTCACAAAATATTGATGCTCCAGCCATTATTCCTGTTTCTCGCGAACAAGTTTTACCGTTGTCATTTGCTCAAGAAAGATTGTGGTTTCTGGATCAATTAGAACCAGGCAACCCCATCTACAATATTCCCGTGGTCATTAGAATAACGGGTGATCTGAATGTTAATGTCTTGCATCAGTCTTTACAAACCATTATTCAGCGTCATGAGGCATTGCGAACTGTCTTTAAGAGTGACAATGGTCAACCCTCCATTGAAATTTTTTCATCAATGGATTTTGAGTTGCCTGTGACTGATATTCGAGGCTTAAATGATGATGAAAAGTCAGCACATGCTGAGCAATTAGCTTTGAAAGAAGTGAGACATCAATTCAATTTAGAACGTGGTCCACTGATAAAATGTCGTTTAATACAAGAATATGACCAGCAACAATTACTGGTCATCACCATGCATCATATTATTTCTGATGGTTGGTCTGGCGGTGTGTTTTTTCAGGAAATTAACGCATTATATTCGGCCTATTGTCATGATGAAGTGTCTCCATTAGCCGATTTATCCATACAAGTGGCTGATATCGCTTATTGGCAACGACAATGGTTGCAAGGTGATGTCTTAGAAAAACAATTGAACTACTGGAAAAAACAATTGACAGATTTCCCCGTGTTAATGAATCTGCCTCTGGATTTTAATCGACCTGCAATACAAACGTTCAATGGAGATAAAGTCTCACTGCGCATTACAAAAGATAAATTAAATGTCATCAAACAGTTGGCACAACAACAGGAAGTGACATTGTTTATGTTGTTGTTGAGTGTGTGGAATTTGTTGTTGGCAAAACATTGCCGACAAACCGATCTGTGTGTGGGAATTCCCGTTGCAGGACGTAACCATACGGAAACTCAAAATCTCATCGGTTTTTTTGTCAATTCACTGGTGATTCGCTCCGATTTATCTGAAAATTTAACCATTAAAGAGTTTATTCAACAAATAAAAAATACTGTATTAGATGCTTTTGATCATCAGGATTTGCCATTTGAACAGCTGGTTGATGAAGTGTCTCCCAATCGCAATTTAAGCTATTCTCCAATTGTTCAAGTCGGATTCGCTTTACAAAACGATGCGATGGATGTATTTAATTCACCTGATATTCAGTTGGAAAATATTGAAATACACAACAAAACAGCCAAATATGAATTAACTTTGTCATTAATGGAAGTGGATGACGAGTGTTTAGGGCAATTAGAATACAATACCGATTTATTTAAACCAGAAACCATTGAACGACTTGCCGAACAATATCAAAAAATCATTGATGAAGTATTACAGCACATCAATCAACAAGTGACTGATATTGAACTGGTTGAACACCATGATTTGTATGAATTATTGAATATATCTTCAGGGCAATTTGAACAAGTACACTCTTTAACTGTATCTCAACGAGATTTGTATTTGTATTCGGTATTGAACCCAGGGACGATTTATAACAGTACGGGTTATGTGATTGATATTGTACAGCCTATCGACTTAAAAAAGTGGCGCAAAGCTTTACAGCTATTGCTGGTGCAACAACCTGTTTTACGTTTTAAGCTGATTGAATCTAATTACAGTTTTCTGGAGCCTGTTTATCAATGTGTTGAAAAGGTTAAAGAAACGCCTTATAAATTGATTGATGCGACCAGTCAAGTGCTACAAGATGAGGCACTCAATGAAAAAATTGAATCATTAATTTATCGTTCTTATGACTTAAAATCAGATGAATTATTTTCCAATACCTTAATTCATCACTCAGACTCACACTATACCTTTATTTTTGCTGCACATCATTTATTGCTGGATGGTATTGGTTCAACCATTTATCTGCAACAGTTAATGGCAATCTATGAATCATTAAGTGGAAATCAATTATGGCAATCTTCACCTGCTTATTTCATTGATTATATAGAACAAAATAGAAAACAATATGATACGCCCAAGGTTAAAAAATACTGGCGCCAGCAATTGCAAGCAGTTGAAGCACTGGATTATCCGACTCCACGAGTGATTAAAGGTGAGTTCAAACAACAAAAATTATTGATTAATGACAATAAATTCAAAGATATTAAACGATATTGTCGACGACATGGAATTACACCTGCGATTTATTTCAAAGGCCTTTACGGTTTGTTATTGAAAACTGTTTGTCGTGCTGATGAAAGTTTTTCCATTTATGAAATATTGAGTGGTCGATACAAAGAACATCGCAACACATTGGGTTGTTACTATCAGCAGATTCCTTTTGTCTTTAATAAAAAAGATGTGGATTTCACCACAGGCATTGCTGATTATTACAATCAAGTGAAAAATTATTTGAGAGTGGCAGGTGAAAGCCAATATATTTCTGTGTTTTTACAGAAACAATTATTGAATTCTGCTCGACTGGAATTTTTTTATAATTTCTATAACTTTTCTGATGTGGTATTGAATGAACAGAATTTATCAGTTCAACACTATATTAAATTTCCTGAAAACCAAGTTCAGTTAATCATAAAAAACGTGGGGGGGCAATGTGAACTCAATTTACATTATCACACAGGCTACTTTGAGGACTTAAATTTTCTCAAGAGATTACTGCTTATTTCCAATCAATTATTAGCAGATGTTCAATGGTTGGCTGAAATTCGTTACATTTTTGATGAAGAACAACAGCAACAATGCTGGGAATGGAATAATACCGATACGACCCAATGGAGCGAAATATCGGTACATCAATTTTTGCAACAACAAGTTGAGATAACGCCAGATGCAGTTGCTGTGATCTGTGGTGCAAAGCGTTACACCTATCTTCAACTCAACGAAAAAGCCAATCAATTGGCTCATCACTTACTTGTGGAAGGTTTGGGTGAAAACGATATTGTCGGTATTTGTGTGGAAAAATCATTGCCAATGGTGTTGGGTGTTTTTGCTGTGCTCAAGGCAGGTGGTTGTTATTTGCCATTAGATCGAAACTATCCACAAGATCGACTGAACTATATGATTGAAAATGCCGAAGTAACACATCTGCTGACTCAATCATCATTGATGAATGCTTTTATTGATTTTCAAGGTTGCGTTACATTACTGGATGTTGAGCTTGAAGAAAATTATGCATTAAGTAATCCAAACATAAATCACTCAGCCGAGCATCCTGCTTACTTGATTTATACCTCGGGCTCAACGGGAATGCCAAAGGCAACTTCGGTGACTCATGCAGGAGTGGTTAATCTGGTTAACTGGATGGTCAATGAATTTAATTTTAACGATCAAGATCGTAGCTTGATTATCAGTTCATTTAGTTTTGATTTAACACAAAAGAATTTGTTTTCGGTACTGGCAAGGGGGGGAACAATCGTTCTGCCAGAAACTGACCATTATGATGAACAAGCATTACTAGGGGAAATTAAAAAACAAAATATTACTTTGTTAAATTGTGCACCAAGCATGTTCTATCCATTGTTAGAAGACCGACAGGATTTTGCCATTCTCAGCAGTTTACGATATCTGTTTTTGGGTGGAGAAGCCATTCGTATGGAAGCACTATCCGTCTGGATTCACAGCCATGATTTTCAATGTGAAATAGTCAATACCTATGGCCCGACAGAGTGTACCGATATCGCCTTGTATTACCGCATTAAAGAACCTACAAAATTAATCAGAACGAGCGTTCCATTGGGTAAGCCAAATGCCAATGTGAAAATTTATATTTTAGACGAGTTTTTAAGATTGCTACCAATAGGTATTGTGGGTGAATGTTGTATTGCAGGACAAGGCGTAGGCTTGGGGTATCTCAATCAGCCTGAATTAACGGCAGAAAAATTCATCGGTAATCCGTTTGGTGAAGGCCAGCTATATAAGACAGGTGATTTGGTTCGATATCTTGCTGATGGTAATGTAGAATTTATTGGTCGGGTGGATAACCAAGTTAAATTACGTGGCTTAAGAATAGAGTTGGGTGAAATAGAAAGTGACATAAAACAAGCAGAAAATATTAAAGATGCTTTGGTTGTCGTGGTTGATGATCGTTTAGTTGCCTATTTAATTGCTACACAAAAAGAAGACTTTGATGAGTCTACCGAAACTCAACAAATAAAACAGTTATTAACTAAAAAACTACCCGATTATATGGTGCCGTCAGCCTATGTTTATTTGAAACAATGGCCATTGACTGCCAATGGAAAAATTGATCGACATCAGCTACCCAAATGTGATAATGCTTTATTGCAGGAATCTTATGTTGCACCGAGAAATGAGGTGGAAAAAACCATTTGTTTTATTTGGGAACAACTTTTAGTGGTTAAAAAAGTTGGCATTCACGATAGCTTTTTTGATCTGGGCGGTCATTCATTATTGGCAACACAAATGATTTCCCGTTTGCGTGGTGAATTATCGGTGGAAATTCCACTGAGAACCATTTTTGAAGCAGCCACCGTTGCTGAATTATCCAAGCAAATCAATGTTGCACGTGACGCAGGGCAGGTGAGTGCACCGTCTATTTATTTAATGGATAGAAAGGCTGCATTGCCACTGTCTTTTTCGCAGGAAAGAATGTGGTTTCTGGATCAGATGACGCCAGGCAATCCTGCTTACAATATCAATTCAGCCATTAAAATATTTGGTTATCTTGATATTGATGTATTAACCCTGACTTTTGGTGAAATTATCCGTCGTCATGACATATTAAGAAGTTGTTATGATTGTGATGAGAACGGTGTGGCTGTTCAGACAATCATAGAGCCTTGGGATTTCAGATTATTTAGTGAAAGCGTTTGTCATTTACCAAAAGAAAATCAACATGATGCAGCCTCGTTAATCATTGAAGATGCGGCTCAA
>JABHHM010000351.1 GCA_018671575.1 Methylococcales bacterium
TATTTTTTTATTTTGACAAAATCTTCTTTTTTAATAGATTTTTTTATTGAAATACTACGCTCATGTAATTTTGGCAATACAGGCATATCCAATGGTTCGACATGCTGAAAACGGTGTTTCCATTGTTCAATGGCTGAGGCATTGTCAAAATACTTTAAATTAAACTCAATGTATTCTTGATAAGGTTGAGACAGGACGCTTTTATCTGTTTCATTGTTTAATAAACTTTCATATTTTTGACAAATTCGTTGTAAAATCAGCGCGCCACCCGTGCCATCAATGGCAATGTGGTGACCTGCACAAATCATGATGAAATGCTGTTTATTGAGTTTAATTAAATAATTTTCTAGAATATTTTGATTGACGATATCAATCGTTTTGTAGACCAGTTTGGAAGTTTTTTGTTTGAGTTCTTCTTGGTTTGATACAATGGACTCCCAATTTAAAAACTCAAAATGCACCGGCATTTTTTTCAATACACATTGATAACCCGAATCTGCAAAATAGATTTGATTGGTGACAATTTTGGTGCGTAACACAGGTTCTTCATCAGAAATCAATTGTAATGATTGATGCCATTTTTCAATGTCGAGAGATTGATGTATTTCAATGGAAAAACCAAGACAATTATAAGTAGAGTCAGGGTGCGCTAAGCTATCAATTAAAATATCCCGTTGTGTCAAAGTTAACGGCATAATTTTTTCGTAAGACTCGGCATTGAGTCCTAATACTTGATATAGCTGAGTATCAGGAATTAATGGCATGGCAATCAATGGTTGATCTGGATTTTTTAAAATACTGTTCAATAAATATTGAAAATGTTGTGAAAACTGTTCGGCGGTACTGCTTTCAAATAAATCAGTGTTGTATTCCAGAATTGCATCAAAATGATTTTCGTATTCAGTGATATTCAGCGTTAAATCAAATTTTGCCGTACCACTTTCCACTTCAATGGAATTAAACTTTAAACCAGGCAATTGATGATTTTCAAACGGTGTATTCAATAAAGCAAAACCGACTTGTGCCAAAGCCGAATAACTTAAATTACGATCGGTGGCAACTTTATCCATGATCACATCAGCTGAAATATCCTGATGAGCAAAAGCATCAAAAACCAATGTTTTAGTGCGTTGTAATAGTTCATTGAAGGTCGGACGATGGCTGATATCCGCTCTTAAAATCAAATTGTTGATAAAACAACCAATGAGTGGCTCGATGTCAACATGGTGTCGTCCTGCAACAACCGTTCCGATTAATATGTCGGTTTGTTTGGAATAGCGAGATAATAAGGCTGCATAAACGGTAAATAATCCCATGAACAGCGTTGTTCCCTGCTGCTGACAAAATTGATTGAATTGATGTTTGACATTTTCCTCGATGACAAAATGATAATGTGCGCCATGATAGGTTTGTACATCGGGTCTGGGGTGATCGGTTGGCAAGGTCAATAACGGTGGAGCTTGATCCAGTTTGGTTTTCCAATAGCCCAGTTGCTTTTGATATTCTTTACTGTCGAGAAATTGCTGTTGCCAATGGCAATAATCAGCAAACTGAATTTTGAGTTCTGGTAAATCAATTGGATTATTTTGTAATAAGGCGTTGTAACAATGCGCCAACTCTTTAACAAAAATACCCATTGACCAGCCATCAGTAATGATGTGATGAAAATTTAATACCAAAACATGTCTGTTTTGATTCAAAAAAACCAGGGATGCCCGTATCAAACAATCTTTTTCCAAATTGAATGGGATTTTAACCCTATCTTTAATGATACGACTGACTAATTGATCGGTATAGCTGGCATTTTCATTAAATTCTATGCGCTCAATGGCAAACTCACGTTGTGAATGAATGATCAACGAGGCTTGTCCATCTTTGCTGATAAAATTGGTTCTTAATGCTTCATGGCGTTGGATGATTGTTTCAATAGATTTTTCCAACACATCAACATTTAAACAACCTTCAATCTCAACTGCTACAGGCATGTTATAAGCAATATTTTGAGGATCAAACTGATATAAAAACCAAAGTCGTTGTTGCGTGAACGACAATGCCAAATCACCGTCTCTTGAAATGACTTCTATTTTTTGAGGTTGGCTGAATGCTTGTTTTCTGATTAATTGACTGATTTTTAA
>JABHHM010000149.1 GCA_018671575.1 Methylococcales bacterium
AAAAATTGAGTAAATGTAAAGGTTAATTTTGAATCGTCCCTAAGTTGTTTTTTAATGGCGGTTATAGAAAGTATAATTACCATAAATTTTATAACTATATGTTTAATGACTAGGGGAAAAGAATGGATCAAACCTATTATGATGCAGTAACTAAAATGGAACAAATGGGTGTTAATGAAGAATACATGCAAGGCTGGATGGGTGGTTATTTAAAAAACCCTCAAAGAGAAGAGCAGCGTCTTAATGATGCCTATGAAGCAGGATATGCAGATGGTGAAAGTAAAGATTCTGCTAATTTCGATAAATGGCTTAAGTCATAATATTGATCTGATATTGTTTCGGACAATTATCTAATAATTGTTTTGCCATCTGCAATCGTAGATGCGTTCTAAATAAGTAATATTAATACCTGACTTGTTTTTTGTCGGGTATTTCTCGTTATATTGATCTAAATCCGTAAATTATTTGCCTTCTTTGCTAAAATTCTAAGATAATACTTAGGGATGATTCAAAATTAACCTTTACATTGACTCGATCTTTTGCCCACAGACTTCGTTACTCAAACAGTTGCATAGTTCGACTATTCGCCTGTTTTCGTGCCTTGCCTGTGAACAAATCTCTTCGCAAATTGTAAAGGTTATTTTTGAATAGTCCCTTATTCTGTGTACGTTATTTCTTGAATATGTGTGCGTATTAGAAAATGCACCATTTTTTAATAATGAGTATTTTTATTTTTTACCATGAAGGGCCGAAAATATTGAAGCTTTTTCTTCATGTGTTTCATGGTAAAAATTAGGTCAATTGTCGAGTCTTTGAAAATTCTCCTATAAGGAATTATGTTTAAACGATTTTAAAATTGTTGTGGCATGGCGATTGCTTGAGTTTTTATGGTGGCAGCAAAGGTGTCTGAAAATTGACGTTAATGAGAAAGTGATGGCAAGAAGAAAAAGACATGAGGAGCATGAAAATCATGAGCGTTGGTTAGTATCATATGCTGACTTTATTACGTTACTATTTGCATTTTTTGTAGTTATGTATTCAATATCGTCCGTTAATGACGGTAAATACAGGGTGGTTTCAGATTCTCTGGTAAAAGCCTTTAAAGAACCTCAGCGTAGTTTAGACCCTATACAAATAGGTAATCTTGCTAAATCACCCAAACAATCTTTGGGGTTGGGGGTGCAAATGAGTAGTTTGTATCAATTTAATTCTCCATTTTCTATTGATCTTGAAGAAGGTTTTGTCGGTGATAATGAAAATAAAATACCTGTCGAAAAAACAAAAGAAGGGGAGGGGGGGGATGAAACAAAACAGCTTCCTCTGGAAAATACTGAAAATTTAACGGAAGAAATATCTAAAACAGGGGATAATTCAAAAAAGACGCAAGAAAATAAGGACAAGGACAAGGACAAGGACAAGGATAAAGACAAAGACAAAGACAAAGATAAAGCTTTGAGTGTTAAAGATTCAGAAAGTTTGAAAAAAGTGGCGCTTGAAGTTGAAAAAAAATTAGGGAAATTGGTTTTAAAAGATTTGGTTGCCGTTAAAGTTAACAAGTTTTGGGTTGAAATTGATATGAAAAGTAGCATGTTGTTTCCTAGCGGGAGCGCAAACCTTTCATCGGTGGCAATTCAAGCACTACAAAAAATTGCGATTATTTTAAGGCCATTACAAAACCCTGTTTATGTTGAAGGTTTTACGGATAATGTTCCAATTAAAACGCTGGTTTATCCATCAAATTGGGAATTGTCTGCTGCTAGGGCGGCAAGTGTAGTACATAGCTTGTCAAAAGCAGGGGTTGATCCTACACGGTTAGCAGCCATTGGTTTTGGTGAGTTTAGACCCATTGCTGATAATAATACGGTGGCTGGTAGGAATAAAAATAGGCGAGTGCTTTTGTTAATATTGGCAAAATCACAAACCAACAATGTGCTGGGTATTAAAGAAGCATCTGGAAAAAGTTCAACAAAGATATCGCGTCCAAGCATACAATAATAAGAAAAGGAGAGGTTATGAAAGTCTGGACAGTAACAAACCAAAAGGGAGGTGTTGGCAAAACAACATCTGCCGTGAGTCTGGCTGGCTTATTATCATCTATGGGATTCAATACATTGGTTGTTGATCTGGATCCTCATGCATCATTAACTACTTATTTTCGATATGATCCAGATGAATTAGAGACCAGTGTTTATACCTTGTTCCAAAGTGTCGTTCAGGGAACAGGATCAAATCCAGAACCATTAATTCGTGATACCAAGTTTGAAGGTTTAAAATTATTGCCCTCTGTGACAGCGTTGGCAACGCTTGATCGTCAGGCGAGTAATATGGATGGTATGGGGTTAATTTTATTGACTGCTTTGAAAAAACTGGAAGATCAGTTTGATTACGTGATTATTGATACACCGCCATTATTGGGTGTTTTAATGGTAAATGCCTTGGCAGCTTGTGAACATTTAATCATACCTGTACAAACTGAATTTCTGGCATTGAAAGGTTTAGAGCGAATGTTGCGAACATTGGAAATGATTTTAAAAGCTCGAAAAAAACCATTGGAATATACGGTCGTACCGACAATGTTTGATCGAAGAACTAAATCATCTGTCGATAGCTTAAGAGTTTTACGAGATCGTTATGGAAAATATGTTTGGCAGTCAATGATTCCTGTTGATACAAAGTTTCGTGATGCGAGTCGAGTGGGTGATCCAATTTCATTTTATGACCCTAACACTAAGGGGGTTCGTGCCTATGATGCGTTGTTGACTTATTTAAGAGAAATGGAATAACAGATTTGTAGTATTTTTTAGTTGGAGGTGTTAATGATGAGAACACAGCAGAAAAATCACAAAATTGCCGCACAAGATGATGCGTTAGGCATGTATCTTGGTGCTTTGTTGGAAGGTATTGATCTCATTGATGAGGAGTCTGATAGTGAAAAAGAACCTCATGCTTCTTTTACGGATAGAAAAAATTCTCAAGAAACGTTTACACCCGCTATAAAAAAACAGCCTCCTACCAAGCCAGCTATAAAAAAGAAAGCATTGAACTATGCTGAACCACCCGACGTTGAAGCTGGGTTGAGCAGATCGTCTGCCCGAAAGAAACTTATCCCCGTGCGGGATAAAATTAAACTGCCTGTTAATTTACCCAGGGTTCAAGTTAAAACTTTATCCCAAATTGAAACAACAACCGTTGTTAAGACTAAAAAAGCAACTCGGCTTAAACAAAAAATAGTTCAACCCAATGTTGTCACAAAACCAGCCACAACTAAGCCTTTGTTGCCAACAAATGTTATTACAGAGGTAAAACCGACACTTGAAAGTTCTGTTAAGGTTGATGTAAAGCAACAAGCTCCCGCCGTCAAACAAGACATAAGATATACTCCTGAGTGGGGTAAAAAAGAGTTTCAGTGTCTGCTGTTTAAATTAAATGGTTTAATACTGGCCATACCTTTGTTGGACATTTTAAGCATCGAAAAATGGAATGGTGAGTGTACAGCTGTTCCTGGTCAAGTTGACTGGATGTTAGGCGTTTATCCTTTCAGGAATAAAAAAACACTTTTGGTTGATACTGCTTCATTAATTATGCCAGAAATGTTAAATAAATTTGAATCAGATAATCGAATGTTGCAATACAAACACATCATACTGATTGATGATGGTCGTTGGGGGTTGGTATGCAATACAGTTTCAGAAGTTATTACATTAAAAACAGATGATGTACGTTGGCGTAAGCAAGATGCAAAAAGACAATGGTTGGTCGGTACAATTATTAATCATATGTATTGGCTTTTAGATATGAAAAAATTTAAGAATTTAATGAAAATAAATTGATTTTAATAGTTTGGACGGTAACTGAATAGATAATTGTGTCTATAATATAGCTAGGAGATTGTCTGAGAACTCAGATTTTCGTCAAATCAAGGCATAAAATTG
>JABHHM010000133.1 GCA_018671575.1 Methylococcales bacterium
GGGCAGGTGAATGTCATTTTAACTTGGACAGGCGTTTTTAAATTAAAGGCAAAAGGACAAGAACTGGCTTGTTTGAATGGTTTCAGTAATGATGTTGAACGTCAATATGCTCGACAGATTGTGCATAATGCTTTTATTAAGCCGACCAATAATTGATTGAGATGATGTCATGAATCCCTATAAAAAGAATTGTAAAATATTTTCAATTAAAGGTTTTAATTTGATTGAAATCCTGGTTTCTTTGGCTATTGGCGTCTTTATTTCGATGGTTTCTGTACAAATGATGGTGTCCAACCGACAAACGTATGAAGAAACTTCACGTTATTCTGAGGTGAAAGAGAATATTCGGTTTGCTATGTTACAGCTAAATCAAAGTTCCCGCTCCATAGGTTTTTATGGTCCAACTACTACTGGTTTGCCAGACATTGTAACGCCCATTGTCAGTGGATTAACTTGTCTTGGCAACGCCAGTTTTTCAGATATTAATATTTCATTGTGGGTTGTTGAGGCAACGGATGTCAGTATTAAAAACTGCTTAAGTCATGCCGAACCAGACTCTGATGTGGTGGTGGTTAAATATGCTACATTTGTTAATGAATACACGCTCAACGATTATTTTGTAGCAGTTAGTATGGCAGAATCAAAAATATTTAAATATACAGGGGTAGGATCAATTCCTTTTCCAACGGCAAATATTTTGAAATATACTCCGTACATATATTATGTGAAAAATAATGGCTCTATTCCAGTGATGATGCGTGTCGGTTTGGATGGTAAAGCCGTTGAATTGTCGAATGGAGTAGAAAAATTAAGAGTGCAATTGGGGAAGATTACGGGCAATGATATTCGTTATTATGATACCGATAAATTGCCTGACATCAATGACCTTAAGGCCATGCAAATTACCTTGGTGGTTCGGTCTGAGGGTAAATCAACTCAACCCAATGACAAAACGTTCATACTTTGTAATACCAAATATGCCACCTGTAGTACGGACAGGAAAAATACTTACCATCCAGTGAGCTTAAATGGCATGAATAAATATAAAAGAACAACATTAATGGCAACCATGCAATTGAAACTTTAGAGAGAAATGTTATGCAATATCAACTTGATTTGATGAAACATCAGAAAGGTTCTGCCCTAATGATGACTATGGTGATGTTGATTGTTTTGACGGGTTTAGGTGTCTCATCGCTTTCATCTAGTTCACTTGAAATAGCGCTTGCAGGGAATGTAGAGGAGGAATTTAGTCATTATCAAAGAGCAAAAAGTACGGTTGATGTTGTTTTAATGGAAAACTTGATTGAGATAGATAATTTCAGTGATAAAGAAGAAGGTTATGTTGAAGATGTCACTGAAAAAATTTCAAAATCAGAGGGAATTCTTTTTTTAAACTCTCATGGTAATGAAAATATAGCTGTTCCAAAGGTAGAGCTAAAACTGGTGGATAAAGATGGTGCTTGTAAGACGGGTGAGTCAAGTCATATGGCCTGCTTTTTAATTGAAATTAATGTTACCAATGCAGATAGTACGCACAGTGTGGGTATGGAAATTTCAACTTTTACTATTGGCTCACAAAGTGAGTGACATTGTATATCCATGATTTATATTAAATAAAATATCATCTTCTCGTCTTAAATTTTATTTAGGGACGATTCAAAAATAATCTTTACAATTTGCGAACAAATTTTGTTCACAGGCAAGACATGAAAACAGTCTGTGGGTAAAAAATCGAGCAAATGTAAGGGGTAATTTTGAATCGTCCCTTAATTTATAATAATAACAATAACCCATTATGACCAGATTTAATGCTTCTGGTTAATTGTATTTCTTCAAAGGAGTTAGGGTGTATGTTTCGAGTTAAATTAATTCACGGTCTAGTCACTTTTTGTACGTTATTGATGGTTGTTAATGTGCAGGCAGATGATATAGATGCATTTAAAAGTAAATTGAATGAACCCGTGGTGATGATTGAGTTCGATAGTTCGGGCAGTATGAATTGGTGTCCAGATAAAGAATATAAATATGTGAATCGTTATAATTTACGTGGATCGGTCAAAAAGACCTTTGACATTCATCGTTCTGGGCGAGTGAATCGCAACTCATTTAAAAAAGAAATTCAGCAACGAAATTTTTATGTCAGAGGTGTGGGTGTTAGAGAACCACGACATACCGTTTATTCTTTTATTGATCGTTATCGTAATAAATATATTTCTTATTATGTGTCAGAAAGAAACTGTAATAAATCTAGATTGGAAATTGCCAAACAGGCGGTGATTGGGCTACTTAATAAAAATCCAAGGGTTCGTTATGGTATGCAAACCTTTGATGAAAAAATATTTAATGTTGAGCCGTTAAATCATCGTAAAAATATTTTTAA
>JABHHM010000385.1 GCA_018671575.1 Methylococcales bacterium
ATAGATTGTCAAATAGACTGCACTAACCCGTTGTGCGAGCCAGGCTTTTAATCCATGAGCATGCCGACTCATAATATAACTCCAATCATAATTAACACCAAGACTGCTTCAACAATAAACACAATCCATGCACTTTTAGTGGCGGCTTGTTTCTCAATACCGATATCCATATCCAACAATAAATGACGAATTCCTGCTAAAAAATGATGTATCAATGCCCATATACAGGCAATCACAACCAGCTTAAAAAACCAGCCATCCAACAGTTGCTTAACGTCACTAAAGCCTTGCTCATTTTGCAAAGATAAATCAAGCAGATAAATCCACAATGGAATGAGTAAAAACAAGAAAAAACCAGAAATTCGATGAGCGATGGATAATATTCCACCAATCGGCAAATGTATTTTCAGTAGATTTAAATAGACGGGGCGTTTATTCATAATAGTTGCTTTCATCAGAAGATAAGATATTTATTGAAAAAGTATAGCTGATTCAAATAAATGCAATATTTTTTTTGATATATTTTTTAGATTATTTATCTAAGCAAACAAATGTTTGTTTACTTAATAATAAAAATACCATTTTCCGCTTCTAAACTAATCTATCAATTTTATCAATGACATTATTCTAATGAAAAATATATTCCTATTAATTTTGACAAACATTTGCTTTTTTCTCTCAACTTGCGTCATGAGTGATGATACCGATCAAATTTTACTGGAAGAGTTGAAAAAAAATAAGGTTATTTCTGAATCTCAGTATGAATCGATTAGTCAACGCTTGGATGATGAAGAGTCAAATCAACAAAAAGCAGTTCATCTAAGCACCAATGGTGGCTTTAAAATCAGCACCTATGATGGCTCGTCTTCGTTTGAAATAAAAGGTCGCCTGTTAATTGACTATGCCTACTATCAGGAGGATCAGTTAAACAGGTTGGGTTCTGGCACTGAATTGCGTAGCGCACGATTAGGTGCTGAGGGGATACTACAGACAAATTGGGGTTATGAACTGGAACTAGATTTTGCGGGTTCATCGGTCGAAATTAAAGATGCCTACATAGAATATTTAGGCAAATTACCAATGAAATTTAAAATTGGATATTTCAAAGAACCCTTTAGTCTTGAGGAATTAACCAGTCGCAAATATCTGACATTTATGGAAAGAGCACTGCCAAATGAGCTGGCATTAGGAAATAATATCGGCATCGGTTTTAAAACAATGGGTGATTCATGGACTTTCAACACAGGCTTGTTTGGTGATGGATTTAATGATGATGCTGACAACGAAGGCGACGAAGGCTGGGGAGCAACAGGACGCTTCACTTTTGCACCGCTAAAAATGGATAGACGATCGGCTCATTTAGGCATCGCCCTGTCAATGCGTAAGCCAGATGATGACAATAAGATCAAGTTCAAAAATCGCCCAGAAAGCCATGTAACTGATATTAAATATCTTCACACAGGCAGCATCAAATCAGCAGAACAAATTGATCGTTATGGCATTGAAGCGGCCATCGTCATGCACACATTATCGCTTCAATCAGAATACATTCAAAGTAAAATATCTCGTGGCTCATCCCAACAAACACTCGACTTTGATGGCTGGTACATCTACGGCAGTTGGTTTTTAACGGGAGAATCACGCGTTTATAAAGCAAAAAAAGGCCGTTTCTCGCGCATCAACCCGACCCATCAAAATGGTGCATGGGAATTGGCATTACGTCATAGTCAACTCAACTTAAACAGCCATGACATCACGGGAGGTAAAGCAAAACACTGGACACTGGGCGTTAACTGGTACGCCAATCCTAAATTACGTTTTATGCTGAATTATATTATGGTGGATAACGATCAATTTGCCGATGCTGATGGTGATGTAATAGGCAATGATGATGTGAATATTTTACAAATGCGTACCCAATTGGATTTTTAAAACATGACGTATCTCAACAAATCAACTGATTATTTGAGGATTATCATTTTATCCATCACTTGCCTTGGTTTCATCAGCACTAATGTTCAAGCCTCCGAGCAAGAACAACAAACACTGGTCATTGGCAAAATCACTAGCAATCCCATGAAACATTATCGTTATCTCAAACCGATGATTGATTATGCTGTCAGTCAATTGCATGACCTTGGCATTAAGCAAGGCAAGGTACTGATGGCAAAAAATAATCGGCAGATGATTCGTTATTTAAAACAAGGTAAAGTTGACTGGATCACCGAAACTGTTTTTTCTGCAGTTGAATTTCAGCAAAAAACGGGGGCTGAATTATTGCTGTTAAAATGGAAAAAAGGGGTTCCTAAGTATCATACTGTTTTTGTTGCAAGACAAGGTTCAGGCATTCAAACATTGAATGATTTAACAGGAAAAACAATTGCATTTCAGGATTCAGGTTCAACCTCTGCATTTTATATCCCCGCCTCAACTTTGCTACAAAAAAAGTTAAAACTAGAAAAACTCAAATCACCCCGACAAAAGCCTACAGCTGATCACATTGGCTATGTTTTTGCCCGAGAAGAAATCAATATGTCTACCTGGGTTAATAAAGGACTGGTCGATGCACTGGCTTTTGGAAATCTGGACTGGGAAAAGGAAGACCACATGCCAACTTCTTTTAAAAAAAATCTCAACATCATCCATCGAACCCGTGATTATCCTCGCAGCCTTGAAATTGTTAGAAAAAATTTGCCACAAACGATTAAAACCAGACTAAAGACCCTTTTATTAGCGGCACACAACACCTCTGAAGGCAAACAAGCAATGAAAATGTACCAAAAAACAAGCCGATTCGAGGAAATTAATGACCAAATGATACAAGCAATTGATCACGCCA
Organism: Methylococcales bacterium; assembly: GCA_018671575.1. Taxonomy (GTDB): domain Bacteria; phylum Pseudomonadota; class Gammaproteobacteria; order JABHGC01; family JABHGC01; genus JABHHM01. Next base: position 2,840 of record JABHHM010000385.1, read on the forward strand.
GAAAGCTCAAATATATCATTGACGGTACTTTGTAAACAATGAAACTTCAACTTCAATCTCGTTATACCTTACTGATTTTGTCGCTGGTTATTATCATTGTAACAATCTTGGTCAGCGTCTTATCACTACAGTTTGAATCCATTTCAAACAAAATGACTCAATCTTCTGTTAACAAATTAGAAAAACAGCTATTGGTGCAAATGGAACAACGTGGCACATTGGCGTTACACATCCTTGCTGATAATCTGGCAAACCCAATTTACCAGTATGATACGGAAAGCATTTATCGTTTACTTAAAGTGGTGTTGTCTCAACCGGGCGTCAAGTATGCCATGGTTTACGATGACAAAGGCGCCTTAATTCATGATGGCAAACGTTCAATTCCCACATTCAGCCACCCGATGAAAGATAATTTTGCCCAAAAAATCATTCCATCAACAAAACTGTTAATACAAAAAACAACTCATCTAATCGACTTTTCAATACCTGTTTATTTGGGAAAAGTTAAATTAGGCGGCGTTAGACTGGGGTTTTCTCTGGAATCGATTCATCAGGAGATTGAACATGTGGTTCAGCAATCACAATTAATTCAGCATGACGGCAAACAACAAATTCAATCATTAATTATACAGGTTACCCTTGTGATGATGCTGTTTTCAATCATCATGGTCACACTATTGGCGAAGAACCTAATTAAACCCATACATCAATTGTCTGAGTCAGCCAAACGCATTGGTGAGGGAGACTCAAAAATAGAAATTAATATCAATCGAAGCGATGAAATTGGTCAACTTGCCAAAGATTTTTATACCATGAATAAAAGTTTGGTACAAAGTCGTCAGGAACTCTTTGTCTATCAGGAAGGATTGGAAGAAATCATTGAAAATAGAACCAAAGAATTAGTCAAAGCCCTTGAAGTTGCAGAAACAGCCAGTCAAATTAAAAGCGATTTCATGGCCAACATGAGCCATGAAATCAGAACGCCAATGAATGGTGTATTGGGTATGGTTGATTTACTGCAAACAACAGAATTATCAGATGAACAACAATCATATACAGATATCATCCAACAATCTAGCCATGCCTTAATGGAGATTATCAATCAAATACTTGATTTTTCTAAAGGTGAATCAGGTTCTATTGAGCTTAAAAATGACGAATTTGATGTAGCTAATTTAATCATTCAGGTCAGAAATATATTGAGTGGACTGACAAAAGCAAAAAATTTGCAGTTATTAACCATTATTCCTCAGGACGTTTCTCTTGCTGTTTATGGAGACATTGGAAAATTACGCCAAATTCTCATTAACCTGGTCGGTAATGCCATCAAATTCACAGCATTAGGGTCCGTCACCATTAAAGTTGAGTTGCTTGAAGAACAAAATGACAAAATACAGTTAGATTTTGCGGTGATTGATACGGGTGTCGGTATTTCCGAAGAAAATCAGACAAAAGTATTTGACGCTTTTAATCAGGTTGATAATTCCAGTTCACGCAAACATGGAGGAACGGGATTAGGACTCACCATTGCCAGTCAATTGGTTAAATTAATGGGCGGACGAATTGAATTATCCAGTATCATGGAACAACAAACCATATTCCGATTTGCACTGACATTTAATCGGGTTGTGCAAAACAATTCATCGATGCCTGCACAGACAGTTGCAGATGATGATGAAAATAATATTGTAGCGAATAAATCCTCTAATATTTCTGCCAAAATATTGCTGGCTGAAGACAACAAAATCAATCAATTTCTAGCGACTAATTTTCTAAAACTTGCAGGCTATGAAACAGTTGTTGCTAACAACGGGCAATTAGCCGTTGATGCGGTTAAAAAAGAAAAATTTGACTTGATTTTAATGGACTGTCATATGCCTGAACTGGATGGTTTTGATGCAACCCGACAAATTCGTCAACTGGATGACAATGAAAAAAATACCATTCCTATCATTGCTTGTACCGCAGATGCACTCCATGCTGATGCCAATAAATGTAAGACAGCAGGAATGAATGACTATATCAGCAAACCCTTTACTAAACTAGAATTAGAAGAAGTGATAAAACGGTGGCTTGATCAAGATAAAAATTAAGCCTAGAAAACTGTCCGAGAATGCAGGTTTTCGTCATATTCCAGGTATGAAATTGTTGAAAAATTGCAGTTTACGTATGTAAATGAGCGCTTTGAAACCATTTTTAAGCAGCATTGGCGAAAAAATAAGTATAGGAAAGCCTCCTCAGTTTAATGAATGGTTGAATTACCCTGATCCATACCTACCAACAATTTATACTGCTGCAACAAGCCTGATGTCATTTCATCCAACTGTTCTTTGTTGCGATTGATTATTTCAGAATTTTCTTCCTCGATTCCTAATGCTTTATGTAATGCCTTACTTTCAAATAAAATCACTTCCATTCTTTTAGAAATTAAAATTAACGATTCATTTAATTCTTCTAAGGTAATTTGCTTAACATCACACAATTGCCTCAACAAATTCACTTGTTCGCAGATCTTATTTAACGAAGTAACCAATATTTCTAATTTGGTTTGTAGATAAAATGACATTTTTGCGTTATTCATCTATAGACTCCTAAAATATTAATATACACATATATTATAGATGAACAAATTAATTCTATCTCTCGTTATTAATTTTTTTTTATTGCCTATCTATAAATCCTTTGCATCAGCCATCCAAATAAATGATATCATACTGGGTTTTACCCCTGACAATATTATACTGAACACTATGAAACAGACCTCCCCCCTTATGTTACTCAATGAAAACTCGTCTCTTTGGGATAATTATTTTTCTCAAAAAGCACTCATCGAAGGTAAAAAATATTTTGATGATGGACGAATTTTAGAAATTGAAATATTTTCACCTGATGACCAGGTTGAAACATTAGCCGAAGGCAATGAGGCCAATATTTATCAAACATCTATTTTCTTTACCACAAGAAAGGATGATGAAATCTCAAATATCATTGGAAAATGCTCATGCCCAACAGGTTTTAATTGCAAACATATCGTTGCATCCATTCACACTGCAATCATGATCAAACAACAAAACATCGACAGTGTACAATCGGAAAAAACCATACAACCTACGGTCACCAATGCCTTAGACCCTAATATTAATATTTGGTTAAAACAGTTCAACCAAAAAATTGAACCCAAACAGAATAATTACCCCGAGCATACAAACCAGCGAATTTTATACATTCTACTCACCAATTATAAAAATGAAGTGGAAGTTAAATTACTTTCTGTAGATGCTATCAATGACAATTATTGCAATCCCGTTAACTTTTTTATTGATGATATTTACCAAATCCATGCAACTTCCTATATTTTGCCCGAAGACATTGAAATTATGGAAGCCATTTTATCGATCCCCAATATAAAGAATACCAGCCGAGATAACTCCTTTATTCTTGGCCATCGAAATGGACCTGAACTCATTATAAAAATGCTACAAACTGAACGTTGTTTCTGGCAAACATTCCAGGATGAAGCTTTGTCTCTAGGTGAAGAATTACAAGGCAATGCTCAATGGGACGCCAATTATCTGGGCATACAATCAATTAGCTTCAATATTAATGAAATCTCAAATTACCTGATATGGTCATTACAACCACTTTGGTATATTGACCTTGATACCTTGGAATGTGGTCCAATAAATTTGGGCGTTTCTGATGAGACGGCTTACTTGTTAAAACAAGCACCTGAAATTCCTCCTGAGCAAATCAATATTTTTCACCAACACATTTCACAAGTCGCCCCAGAAAAAAATATTCCCTTGCCACAACAACTACACAAAGAATCTACAATCACCGTCTCTCCCAAACCAGTATTGAAATTATGGGTGGCTGACTTACCAAAAGTTTTACTCAAGGGCTGGTCAAACCCCAATACAAAAGAGCCAATGGCAGTAGCAACATTGGCATTTAAATACAATGATCTAGAAATTAATTTTTTTGATCATCAGGCTGAACTACTGTCATTCAAAGACAATCAGATATTTAGAATTCCACGACAACGAGATCAGGAAATTCAGTTTTTTGACCAACTCGCCTCCTATGGTATGTCTCCACTGTCAACACTCTATAAACAAATTTCACTGCCCAGTGATTACCAAACCAGTCTCAGCTGGATAGATCAAGCAGGTGAAAGAGCGGCTGATAATTTTACCGTTTTCGCCATCCCAAAACTTAAAACTCATGGCTGGCAGATTGAAATTTCTGAAGACTGGCCATTTACCATTGCCGATGACATACAAGAATGGTATGCCGATATTGATGACAGTTCAGGCATTGATTGGTTTTCTTTAGAAGTTGGCATCACACTTCAAGGTAAAAAATTAAATTTACTGCCTTTATTAATCAAATACATCAAACAATTTCCTGGGGAGTTAAATTTACAATCATTGCGAGATATGTCCGACGATGCTGTTTTACTGCCACGTTTGGAAGATGGCAGACTCATCCCCTTACCCATTGAAAGAATCAGAGGCATTTTAGAAACTTTAATTGAATTATTTGACGACATTGGCCTAACCAAAGAAGAAAAATTAAAATTACCCGTCACTCAAGCCATTAAACTAGCAGAATTGGAAGCCGCGTCAGGCAATGACAAATTACGTTGGTTAGGTGGCGAAAAATTAAGAAGCATTGGTCAAAAACTGAGAAATTTTGAATCCATTAGCCCTGTTCAACTGCCTCATGAATTCAATGCTGAATTAAGAACTTATCAACAAAAAGGCCTGGAATGGTTACAGTTTCTCAGAGAGTATAACTTTGGAGGAATTCTTGCCGATGATATGGGACTCGGCAAAACAGTCCAAACACTGGCACATATTTTTGTAGAAAAAACTCAAAAAAGATTAACCAAGCCTGCTTTAGTCATTGCTCCCACCAGTTTAATGGCTAACTGGAGAATGGAATCCAAACAATTTACCCCCGACCTTAAGGTTTTGACCATACATGGCCCTGCAAGAAAAGACTTATTTGAACAAATTCCTGAACATGATTTGGTGTTAACCACCTACCCTTTATTAAGTAGAGACCAGGATGACTTATTAAAGCACCATTTTCACCTGTTAATTCTTGATGAAGCGCACATTATCAAAAACCCCAAAGCCCGCGCCACTCAAATTGTTCATCAAATCCAAGCAAATCATCGACTCTGCTTAACAGGGACACCGATGGAAAATCATCTTGGTGAACTTTGGTCTTTATTTCATTTTTTAAGCCCTGGATTACTTGGAGACCTCAAACAATTTAAGAAAATTTACCGAACGCCCATTGAAAAACAAAATGACATGAGCCGAAAACAGTCGTTAACCAAACGCATCAGCCCGTTTATTTTAAGACGTAAAAAAGAAGAAGTTGTGAAAGATTTACCGCCCAAAACTGAGATCATCAGAAACATTGACATGGAATCTACACAGCGTGATTTATACGAAAGCATTCGTTTATCAATGCATCAAAAAGTCCAAAAAGAAGTGAGTAACAAAGGTATTGCCCGTAGCCAAATCATCATATTAGATGCCTTGTTAAAACTTCGCCAGGTTTGCTGTGATCCACGCTTATTAAACCTAAAAAGCAGTCAACATGTTAAACAATCGGCTAAACTAGAAATGTTACTCGAATTTTTACCCGAAATGATTGAGGAGGGACGACGAATTTTATTATTTTCTCAATTCACCAGTATGCTTGGTTTAATTGAAGCCAATTTGAGAAAATTAAATATTGGCTACGTCAAGCTAACAGGACAAACCAAAGACCGCCAAGAACCCATTGAGAAATTCCAAAATGGTGAAGTACCATTATTTTTAATCAGCTTAAAAGCAGGTGGTACAGGACTCAACCTCACTGCTGCAGACACTGTAATTCACTATGACCCCTGGTGGAATCCAGCGGTTGAGCAACAAGCCACTGACAGAGCCTATCGAATAGGACAAGACAAACCTGTGTTCGTCTATAAATTAATTACCAGCGGCAGTGTTGAGGAAAAAATGCTTGAACTACAAGACAGGAAAAGAACGTTAAGCGAAGGCATATTATCAGGTAAAGACACTTCCAATTCTCAAATCACCAGTGATGATCTGAATATATTGTTTGAACCATTGGGGTAATCAGATAAGGTAACACGCAACAAATAAACTACCCATATTGCGCAGAAATTTTGTTTGTCTTTTTTGTTACAAAAGAGCAGTTTATTTGTTGCGAGTTGCCTTACATATAACGATCATTAAAAATATTCAATGCTTTGGTTTTTTCCGCACGATCTGTCATCCAATAAGTTTGCACGGCTGATGCTAATGTCCTGGCAATCATTTGTGCATTCTCGAATCGGGGCTTGATGGGTTTATTATTATTGAATTCCCAAATTAAATCTTTTCTGACTTCAATCAATAAAGAACTGGGTCTTTGCATGAAATTACGATAGCCTCGTAAAATCTCATTATTATTACAATGGATGAATTCTGCAATTTTTTCGTATTCTTGACGAGCATCATGAAATAATGTTTCATCACCCGCTGGCGCTTTCCTGAACATATGTAAATAACTTCTCAAAGCTTCACTTTGTGCTGATCTCAGATTGGTATCCAGTAACATATTCCAAACCAAAGTACGAGGACAAACATTATCAACCAATTCAGTTTTTAAATTAGGGTGAATGAGGTCATATTTATGCTGTACATAACGAAAAAAATACCAAACCTGTGAACGTACTTCAACACTCCCCTCTGGAAAACAGTAAGGATAATTATCCGCCACTGGAATAGCACTTTCTTCTAATCGCAAAGCCAGTCTTGCACGTAAAATGGGATCAACAGTCAACTCGGCCAATTCATCAGGAACCAATGGATCAAACATGGTCACAGGAATATCCAGACCACTTTGATGACCCAGTGAACGGGTCACTATACTGACCGAAGGACGACGCACATTGTTGGGACTTTTTTCATCGTAGCTATGAATGGCAATTTTTAATAATTTGTCTTCTGCATAGTTTTCAAGCCCAAGGGAAATGACGTCATAATAATCCTCTAACAATTCTCTTTTTTGATCAAAGGACAAACTTTCAGAAAATGGATAATTAATGGCAAATTTAGTCATGTGGTCTGCCGCACGACCCGTAATCCCAGGAAATCGTCCAAAGTCTAACAAAGTTCGAGCCACATTGACTCTAAAGTAATCCTCTAAATGCAAGGCTGATGCCAAATATCCAGCGACTAATTCAGCCCCCCAATCACGTTCTTTGCAGTAATAATATTTCAAGGTTTCATCAGATCTATTTTGTGACTGCAAACCATGTAAAAACTTTTCAGGAATCGTATTGCCATCATGTATGGCATCAATGATCACTTTATCCTTAAATTCATCAGGCACAGGTGATCCTTGTCTATCGGCCAAAACCTTAATTATTTCATAAGGAGCTAACTCATCCGTATTGATTTGTTGAGGTAATATGAGGTCTTTCATTGAATACTTTTAGATACCATTTTTGTTTCAGCATAAAAGGTAGAATAAGGTTTGGCGTGTTTCAACATAAACTTAGCCATTCTGGGATGCAAAGCAACTGGAACAGTCCACATACTCTCAAACAAACCTGTTGCTGGCATAACTTTGGCTATATGACTTAATAATAGTGTTAATTTACCTGTTTTTTGTAATTTTATATGAGTAAAACCACAAGTAAATCTCAATCGACCAGCCACCACATGATTCAAACACCAGCCACGAACTTTACCACCAACTAATAATGCCAAACTGGTTATTGGTTCAATTCCTTGCTCATAATTAAACGGTATTAAATCATCAGCAATCCAATGTTCAACTCGATTGGATTGCTCAATTTCTAATCGTTCATTTTGAGTTAAATCAACCCAAGGTTTGATTTGATAATCATCTGACAAAGAATAACGATTTAACCACGGTATGGGCTTGATACTATCCAAAGAACAACGCACAACTAACATGCGTGTTTCAGGTACTGAAAAAAACCTCTTAGAAAACAGCTTCTCCAAATAAGGTGTTGTCTTTTGGCCCGTCATATAGGTTACATTAATTTCATCAATAGCCAATAATTTAGACTGTTTTTCAAATTCAATCAGTAATTTTTCTGCAACCTTTTGATGACGAAAATCAGGTTGAACAAAAAGAGAAACGAGTTCAATTGAACAGCTAGAAGAAAATTGTTGAAGACCAACCAATAAACCAACAGATTCCTGATTAATTGATGCTTTGATGACTAAGGGATACAGCGTGGAATTATCAAAATTTAATACAGATTTGTATTGTGGAAACACCATCATTCGACAACCGTAGGATTGTTCGATGGTGGTTATTTTTTCACAGTCAATTGATGCTTCAACTGAAGACATAATGGATGAGTTTGTGAGGATAAACATTCCCACGCAGGAACGTGGGAATGAAATGAATTTAAAGCTGAATTAAGCGACTTACCCGCTTCACAATGACAAAACTTATGCCCTTCTTGCGGGATAAAAAAGTGTCTACCAGCTATTAAACCAGTCAGATGCAGTTTGTACGACTTTAACGATACCGCCATTATCTTCAACCACACCCTCGACCCATTCAACAGCGTTATCCAGCAATGTTTCATTATCGCCAGAGACATGATGCAATTCCGTACCCGCTGAAACATTAATCATATCAATCACTTGATTACCACTTTTACCACCAGCAACCCCTTCTAACTGAGCGTCGGACAATTCACCATTGGCTTTGATTTGCTGTTGCTTCATCACCCAACCAGAGGCTTCTTTATGACTAAAGTCAAAACCACGTTCTTTTGCCTTACTCACAACATTGGTAATAAACTCATCTGGGCCAGAGGTACCTTTAAGCATTTCAGTAAACATAGCCTTGTCTTTAGAGGCCATTTCATAAAACTTTTCAATATGCGCTTCGGACATGTTCTTTCCTTTTTGGTAGGTTAAACAATAAAATTAAATCCTTGATGACAATAACTATAGGACAATTTATATTTATTTCAAATATTTAACGGATGAGTTGACTAAAATAAATAACTCAACGGCACTATCTCAAATTTTCACCCGTGATCAAATCACATAAGACAGCCAATTGCTCTTCTTCATTTTCAGAAAGATCAAGAAATTGTATGTGTTGCCTATCATTGTGTATTCGACGTATTTTTCCATGTAATTGCATGGTATTTTCTTTTCTAATAATTAAAACACTCACAACATCATTATTGCTCAGACTTTTATTAGAAACGACACAGATTCCTCCACGACTAACATTCACCAAACTACATTCACCATACTTACCTGGTTTTCCAAACATATTCTTTCTAGCAATAGAAACCGTGACTTGTTTGCGTAAAAAACGAGGGTGCTTGCGTTCTTCAATTCCCCCCGTACTTTGTTTTTTAGGTTCTACTTCAACTTTTTTATTGCTCGAAATTGCTTCTGGTGGCGCATCAAAATTTTTAACCGTGATTGAATCAGCGTCATCCCCAAGACCTTTAAGACTGAACCACAATTCAGCCGCATCCTCATTTAACTTGCCTTGACGTAACAATGTTTTGGCATGTTCTTTCAGGGTATTTCGTCCCTGTCGAAAACATTCATGAGATAAACGTTGCACAGCTTTAGCACCTTGCGTTAAAACAGACCGAGTAGGATGATCAAACTGCAAGGTTTCATAGACTGCCACAGGTTTTGAACCAGGATGTCGAATCAAATGCTGAACCATAATGCCTTGTATCGCAAATCGTAACAAATCATGGTACTGAGGATTCAAAAAACCCCACATACGTGAAACCACTTCTTCAATAGACTCTGCATGCATTGTTGCCATCACCCGATGACCACTTAAACCTGCCAATATGGCCGCTTCTGCCGTTGCAGGATCACGAATTTCACCAATAATAATGGTTTGAACCCGTTGGCGCATCGCTTGAATAACACCTTCAGCAGCACTTTCTATGTCGATACCAACCGCCCGCTGAAAACAAGACTCATCTTTGAAAAGGTATTCGATGGGGTTTTCAATGGTCACTAAAACCCCTCTCACTCCCTCAATAGCCAATTGTTCGGCCGTTGCAGCCAGTGAGGTACTTTTGCCAGCACCACAAGCCCCACAATACAAGACCAATCCTGTATTTCGAGCCAGTGATACCACTGTTTCTTCGGAGAACCCCAATTGAGCTAGAGTTGGAATTTCATCAGCCAAAGCACGTAAATTAACCGTCCAACCATTGATGTGGTGAAAAATATGCCCACGAAACCGTCTTTCTTGAAAATAACAGGAAAAATCAGCAGCCAATTGAATGTTATCGGGCTTATGTTTAGCCAGTAGAGCCTCATAAAA
>JABHHM010000500.1 GCA_018671575.1 Methylococcales bacterium
CCGATAGGAAAGACAATACCGTTAAAGTTACTCCTGACTCGTGACTGAATATTATTCGGTAAAAATGAACACAGTAAGGTCGATGACGCATTATAAAAAGTAAATCGTGTAACTTTATTTGAGCCTCTAAGAAACACTCCATTCATTAAAGATGGCATGATAAAGCACAATAAAAAACTCAATGTATGAACAAATGCGTGCAAATAAAAACCTGGTAACATTCCCCATTTTTTTAGTGTTTTAGATAAGATAAAGATATTAATCAACGTGATGATGACGTAAAACAGACTATTGGCTGTCCCCAAAAAAGCCGTCAAACTGGCTTCATCCGAAAAATTGGACTGCGCTATTTCAGCAAATAAGTAACCCACCAGTAACTCACAAAATCCAGCACAAAAACCGATGACAATAAAAACAACAAAGACAGGCATAAAAATGAGTGATCGGCGATTGGTAACTGTCTCTTGTTTCTCGATATCATCTTCCACATCATCTACATGAGCCAATTCCCAATCAATAATTTTCTGTTTAATCATAATCAAGATGACTTGTACCGATAAAACCAATACCCAAATCACCAATAAACCAATCGTTGATACCCAAAAAGACATCAATAGCAATAAACCACCCAAGACTGTTCCAATACTGTAACCTGATGTAATCATGGGAACTTTAATTTTTGCTTCCAATGGCAAAAAACTTTGGTCAATCAGTGAATGAATAAAAATTGATAAAAAAGCACCTGCCGTAATGGTAAAAATATAAAAAACCATATAAAGCCAGTCATAAACGTCAGACAATTGCAGCGCACCAATAAACAAAATTGCGATACCTATTATAATCAGTGATGAAAACAACAAAACTTTATCGGGACGCAATCGATTGACCACCGATTCAAATGCTTTGGTTACAAATATCACCAACAAAGCACTGATTAATAATAATGAAGGCAGAGAATCCAGGCCAACACGCAATAATATAATAGACAAGGCACAGTTATAACTAATGACATTGCCAATGCCATAAAGAAAGTACATTGACCATAACAGTATAACTTTCAGTGTTTCTCGTTTTTGACCTGTTAGGTATATTTTCATTGATTCTTCAAAAAATTTTTATGGAAAATATGGGCATGAGGAATTCAATTAATTTAATCATTTCACAAATTGTTTATTATTTCTGTGTCGCAGTACCAAACCCATGAAATTATTTAATCTTCTCCAACAACGATTTGATTTCATCTATGCGAACTTTCGGCTGAGTTTCCTTAATCACCTTAAATCGTTGTTTGTCATCAAATTGATAAACTTTTGGTTTTGATTGAATTAACTGAATGACTTTTCCAATATCAACCGCAGGTTTTTCATCAAACGTAAACCTAATTTCTTTGTCTGAAGCATCTATTTTTAAAATACCTAAATCCTTAATTTCTAGTTTGAGTTCAGATAATTTAAATAGACTTTTTAATTCATCGGGTAATAAACCAAATCGATCAATCAACTCGGTTTGTAAATTATAAAGCTCTTGCTCATTAGATGCACTGGCAATGCGTTTATAAAAAACCAATCGGCTATGGACATCCATAATATAAGGATCTGGAATTAAAGCGGGTAAATGAATATCAACTTCAATCGTTTTTGGGCTTTCCAATAATTCAGGATGCTCTCCAGACTTAATAGACTTAACCGCTCGTTCTAATAATTCTGTATAGAGTGAAAAGCCAATTTCATGAATTTGCCCACTCTGCTCTTCACCCAATAACTCACCTGCACCCCGTATTTCAAGGTCATGAGTTGCCAATGTAAAACCTGCTCCCAAGTCTTTTAATGATTCGATGGCTTCCAGCCGTTTAACGGCATCTTTTGTCATGAGCTTTTGTGGTGGTGTAATTAGATACGCATAAGCTCGATGATGAGAACGTCCTACTCGTCCTCTAAGCTGGTGCAACTGAGCTAAGCCAAGTTTATCGGCACGATTAATTATGATGGTATTGGCATTGGGAATATCAATGCCACTTTCAATAATGGTTGTACAAATTAGAATATTAAATCGCCGATGGTAAAAATCCAGCATGATTTGTTCCAGCTCACCTTCTCTCATTTGACCATGAGCCACTCTGGTTTTTAAATTGGGCATCAATTGATTAACTTCCTGCTCCAGTTTTTCGATGCTTTTAACTTCATTGTGCAATAAAAATATTTGACCACCACGCTTACTTTCTCGTAAACAAGCTTCTTGAATTGTCTCATCATTCCATTCCATCACGAAGGTTTTAATGGGATGACGATGAGCAGGAGGTGTCGCAATAATAGACAAATCTCTGATGCCCGAAACGGCACTATTGAGTGTTCTTGGAATCGGTGTTGCCGTTAGAGTTAACAAATCAATATTGGCTCGCATTGCTTTAAAATGTTCTTTTTGTCTGACACCAAAACGATGCTCTTCATCAATAATAACCAAACCCAGTCTTTTATATTTTATCGACTCTTGTATCAACTTATGTGTACCGATAACAATATCGACTTGCCCATTGGCCAAAGCTTCGATGATTGTTTTTTGCTGTTTGGCACTGCGAAAACGAGATAAACACTCAATTTTAAATGGCCATTCGGAAAATCGATCTAAAAAATTTTGATGGTGTTGTTGCGCTAATAACGTAGTAGGAACAAGAACAGCCACTTGCAAGTTATTTTGCACTGCAACAAAAGCCGCACGCATCGCCACTTCTGTTTTGCCAAATCCCACATCACCACAGACGACTCTGTCCATTGGTTTTCTTTGGCTCAAATCATCATTGGTTGCCAAAATTGCCTGTAACTGATCAGGCGTCTCCTGAAAAGGAAAGGTGGATGAAAATTGAGCAAATTCCTCTTCATTAATAATAAATTTTTTGCCTTGTTGGGCTTCCCGTTTGGCGTATATTTCCAACAATTCTGCCGCCACATCACGAACCTTTTCAGCGGCTTTTTTACGGGCTTTATCCCATTGCTCACTGCCTAATTTATGTAACGGCGCATGATCGGGTGAAACACCCGTATATCGGCTGATTAAATCCAGTGATGAGACAGGCACATAAAGTTTGTCATCCTTGGCATACTGTAATGTTAGAAATTCAGTCTCAACATCATTGATAGATAATTTTTGAAGACCAATAAAACGTCCGACACCGTGATGCTCATGTACCACTGGACTCCCAACACTCAATTCCGTCAAATCACGGACAATATTTTCAGTTTGACGTTGTTTTTTATTGGGTTTAGTCGTTCGAGTGGTAGACACTTGCCCAAACACCTGAGACTCAGTAATAATTGCCAGCTTATTATTGAGTATTAAGCTACGATCAATATTGGCAATGGTAATTGATAACTGTTTTTTTGACGGTAAAAAACTCAACCAATCATCCACAGGAGAAGGAGATATTTTATGTTTTTTAAAAATATCTAAAATGGTTTCTCTACGCCCAGTCGATTCCGCAGTGATTAAGATTTTGCCTGTAAATTCTGCAATAAATGACTGAATTTTATTAAACGGCTGTTTGGCTCGATGCTCTGATTGCAATTCAGGAACATAATCTTGATTTAATGTCGTCCCTTTTTTCTCATTATATTTAATTTGCTGAAATTCACAGAGATGTTTAGATAATATCTCATGATTTAAATAAAGCTTATCTGGGTTTAACAAGGGTCGGTCTGGATTATGCTTGAGCTCCTCAAATCGTCCTTTGACTTGTTGAAAGTAAGATTGCGCCAATTCAACAGTATTTGATTGATGAACAAGCAATGCATCCTCAGGCAGATAATCAAACAAGGTGGCTGTTTCTTCAAAAAACAAGGGCAAATAATACTCAATACCACCAGGCAAAGTTTTATTTGAAATGTCTTTGTAAATGATGCTTTTAATTGTTTTTTCTTGAAATTCATCACGATATTGTTGACGAAAAAATGCAATTGAATCATCAGTGATCGGAAATTCATGAGCTGGCAATAAATTAATAGATTCAACCGTGTCAATTGAACGCTGTGTTTCAGGATCAAAAGTTCTAATTGAATCAATTTCATCATCAAACAAGTCGATACGAAAAGGATGGCGATGCCCCATTGGAAATAGATCTAAAATAGAACCTCGAATAGAAAACTCACCATGAGAATAAACTTGAGAGGTATGAATGTAGCCCCCTTTTTCTAATTTTTGACTGATTTTTTCTAAATCAAGCGTTTCATTCACTTTCAGAATAAAGGTATAAGCCTGTAAAAATGAGCAAGGAGCAACTCGCTGAACCAAATTATTGATGGGTATAATTAATACGCCGCATTGCAGATCAGGTAGCCGATAAAGTGCTTCAATTCGTTGAGAAACAATTTCAGGCAAAGGTGAAAACTGGTCATAAGGTAAGGTTTCCCAGTCAGGAAAATTGATGATGGGAATATCATTGGCGAAAAATAGAATTTCATTCTCAAGCTGCCATGCCGTTTGCATGTCTTCTGTAATAACCACCACAGGACGCTTTTTTTTGGTATTGAATAATTGGCTGATCGCCAAAGCAAATGATAAATCATTGCCATGATGCCAATAACTCACTGGTTTTGTTTTAGAAGGAAGTGGTGCAGAAATTAAAGAATTGGGTGAAATTTTAGCAAAGCTCATAGAATCAACAGAATAAAAATGAATAAATAGTGATTCTACTTGCTGGGAATTTGAATATCAATGTGATATTCAGAGAGTGTAATTTTAAGGCTAAATTACAAACCTAAAAGAGAACGTTTAACTGTTTTACGAATTTCTTTTTCATCTTGCCAAACCAGTAAACCCGTCTCTAATCCAACCATTTTTAAAGTAAATTTGTAATAAACATCTTTATTTCTTTTATTCTTTTTAACGATACTACTTAAATTGCCATACAGCATATACTCAGCACCGACCTGCTTACCAATAACAACCGCAGTTGTTTGATCAACCAAACCACTATTTTTTTGAAAACCCATTTGTGATTTAACTTTATCAACACTATTCATATCAACAAATTTAAATTTACCTGAGCGTAATAATTTATTAACAATAGAATCCGTGACTGATTCTGAATCAATATGCTCCTCTGTTTTATTTTTAATTTTTTCCACAAATAAAATTGGCGTTGAAGTCACTGAAAGCTTGATAACACTTGGAGACGTTAATAATGAATCAACCATTTTTTCAGCAATTTGCTGCAAATCGGTTGAACCAAATTCAGAATTAATCGTTTCAATTGATTCGGCATCACCATATTGAACTTTATTGGCACAAGCACTTAAAAATAGAATGGATAAAAAAACAGTGAAGATTTTAAAAGATTGCATCAGTTAATAATTCCATAAATAAGAAAT
The DNA here is from genome assembly GCA_018671575.1 of Methylococcales bacterium. GTDB lineage: Bacteria > Pseudomonadota > Gammaproteobacteria > JABHGC01 > JABHGC01 > JABHHM01. The sequence continues at coordinate 5,361 of JABHHM010000500.1, forward strand.
GGGGCTATACGAGTTGAGACAACTCAATATGGTTTTGGTTCCGTTGTTGGAATTATTTTAAAGCAAATTAATGGACAATAAAATAAGTTTATGAGTATTTCGTAGAAAGGAGGTTATTCGATAAAGTTAGAAAAAATCAGCTAAAATTTTTTTTAGCTGATTTTAGAAACAAATAAATTATTTAAACAAAGTATCCAAAGAAAAACCATCACGTTCCAATATATCTCGTAATCGTCTTAATGCATCCATTTGAATTTGTCTGACTCTTTCACGAGTAACACCTAACTCATTCGCCACTTCTTCCAGTGTTGAAGTTTCATAACCATGCAAACCAAAGCGACGTTCAACCACTTCGCGTTGCTTGTCATTTAACTTTTCTAACCAAACATCAAGATTAGCCCCCATGTCTTGATCTTGTAATAAGATGGAAGGATCAGGATTATAATCATCAGGAATGGAATCAAGCAGTGGTTTATCTGCATCTTTACCGACAGGGGTATCAACCGAAGTGACTCTTTCGTTAAGACCTAACATACGCTTAACTTCATTAATGGGTTTATCCAATAATTGAGCAACTTCTTCAGCACTTGGATCATGATCCAACGTTTGAGTTAATTTACGAGAAGCTCGCAAATAAACATTAATTTCTTTAACCACATGAATAGGCAACCTAATGGTTCTAGTTTGATTCATGATGGCACGTTCAATGGTTTGTCTGATCCACCAAGTCGCATAAGTTGAAAAACGAAAACCCCGTTCAGGATCAAATTTTTCAACTGCTCTGATCAACCCTAAATTACCTTCTTCGATCAAATCCAATAAAGCCAGACCTCGATTCATATACCGACGAGCTATTTTTACAACCAATCTTAAGTTGCTTTCAATCATTCTTTTTCTAGCAGCTTCATCACCTTTTTGAGCCAATCGAGCATAATAAACTTCTTGCTCCATATTTAATAACTGAGAGCTACCTATTTCACTTAAATACATGCGTGTAGCATCAAGATGTGAATCAGAACTGTCGGACGTATGATGAGATGTTTTTTTAGTTTTTTTTCCTTTGACTGGTTTTTTCTCAGCTTCTACCTCTGAATCATCAATGCTGTCAATATCGTCCAAACACACAGGATTTGACATATGTTCCGCAGAAAATTCCTCTTTCATTTCGGCAACTTCTTGTTCAATATGTGACATACTTTTTCCTCCATTTATGGCGACAGTTTCTAATATCGCTTAACAGCGACATTACCGACTGTTCTTTAATGTTATTATTTTAATTGGATAGACACTCTAACGATGCCTTTATACCGCAAAGGCACAAGTTTCGTTTGAGTAGTCAAGCTACTCAACTCAGCTTTATACCGCAAGGGCATAAGTTTCGTTTGAGTAG
>JABHHM010000414.1 GCA_018671575.1 Methylococcales bacterium
CTACTCAAACGAAACTAATCCCCTTGTGGGATAAAGCTGAGTTGAGTAGCTCGTCTACTCAAACGAAACTAATCCCCTTGTGGGATAAAGCTGAGTTGAGTAGCTCGTCTACTCAAACGAAACTTATCTCCTTGCGGGATAAAACTGAATTAAGCCTCCACGTCGGCTTCAGACTGCTGTGAAAAATCATAACTAAATAGGTTGTTTAAACCGCAATAATCACCCTCACCGCATCTAGTCTGACCTTGGTTGATTGGACACTCTTTAATAAAACACTCAATTGGTTTTCAAAATATTCAATTTCTTGTTGTCTGACGTTTGGATTTACTTTTCTCAGTTCTGTGAGACGGTTAATCTCATTATTAAGAACTTGCTTGGCATTTTTTATCGCTAGATCAATAAGTTTGGGGGTTTGATTTTGAGCCCGTTCATTGCTTCGTTCCAACATATTTTTTAAGACTGTTTTTTTAGTTTCAATGATTTGGTTGGTGATGTCTTTGTTTATTTCTGCCTGGCCTGTATTAATTGAGTCATGAGGAATATTTTTGCTCCAGTTTTGACCATTTTCATCAATCATTACTCGAATGATGGTGGGCGGTAAGTAACGGTTTGCCTGCAAGCAACTGTCGGCAATGGGGGCGAGAATATAATGAGATTCTAGCAGTAAAGTGCCTGATGAAATATCAGGGTGTTTAAAGACGGTTAGGGCAGTATTACCTGATTCGTTGGTGAGAATGGTGTCAATGGTTTGGATCACCAATGGGTGTTCCCAGGTGATAAATTTCAAGTCTTCTTGTGCTAAGGCCGTTTGTCGGTCATAGGTGATTTTCATGCCTTCATCTGTTAATTCTGGTAGAGGGTATTGCATATGATTGCCAGGATGAAGTAGCGTGACAAGGTCATTTTGTTGAGCTTCGTGGTTGATGTCAAAATTGTCGTAAACTTGCTCCATATATCCTTTTAATTGAGTTTGTTGTACGTTATGTTTTAGTGCTTGAATCATTAGTTTTTGGGCTGCAACAGGGCGACAGGAATTCATTTCCAGCAAACGGTCTCGACCTTGTTGTAGTTCACGATTTAAAGTTTGGCGGCTTTGTTGTGTCTTTTCTAATAGTTGAGCAATTTTTTTACCCGATGATAATGCTGAGAGTAAATCATTTTCTACTTCAACATAAACATCGTGACCTGTTGGACAGGTTTGTTCAAAAGCATTAAGACCTTCATGATACCAGTGGTAGAGTGTTGATTGTGGGCTGTTTTCCAGATAAGGAATATGAATGTTAATGGTTTGTTGTTGACCAATGCGGTCAAGTCGTCCAATGCGTTGTTCTAATAGGTCTGGGTTTAATGGTAAGTCGAATAATATCAAGTGGTGGGCGAACTGAAAATTTCGGCCTTCACTGCCAATTTCTGAGGCAATTAATACTTGGCAACCCTCTTCTGTGTCAGCAAAGTAAGCGGCTGCTTTGTCTCTGTCAATGAGCGTGAGATATTGATGAAAAATTGCGCTATGAATGCCTGCCTGTTTTCTGAGGGCATTGGATAATTCAATGACAGTATCCGTTTTTGCGACAATGATTAAAATTTTACAGGGACTGAGTTTTTTTATCTGTTGGCATAACCAAGAAACGCGTGGGTCAATGGTTGTCCAGTGTTTGTTGTTGGCTTGTTTTTGATGGCTTCTTTCAATAGATAATAAGGGGGTGTCGTTGTTTTGTTGAAATAAGGTTTGATAATCATCTGGACAAGGTAAGGGGTAGGTCAATTGTTTTCTTGAGGGAAATCCTTTAATGGTTTGTCGGCTATTGCGGTAGAGTAATCGCCCTGTGCCATGTCGATCCAGTAATGCATCAATGAGATTGTGTTTGGCATTTGATATTTCTTGCTGATTGTTTGATTGAGTATAGTTTTCAAAGCTTTCTGTGCCAGACATCATTGTTTCTAACTGTTCAAAATTAGCCTGACTCAATGCTTTGTCAGTGGATAATTCATTAATGATATCGGCAATAGGGCGATAATTTTGTTGTTGTTCATTAAATTGTTCAAATGAAACAAATCGTGCAGGATCAAGTAGCCTTAATCGTGCAAAATGGCTGGTTTTTCCCAGTTGTTCAGGTGTGGCTGTTAACAATAAAACACTGTCAATTGATTGAGCCAGAGTTTCAATGAGTTGATATTCTGGGCTGACTTGTTGCTCATTCCATTGTAAATGGTGTGCTTCATCAACCACCAAGCAATCCCACTGAGCATCCAAACAAAGTTGTTGAATTCTCGGTTGAGCCGTTAAAAATTCTAGGCTGCAAATGGCCAATTGTTCGTCAATAAATAAATTGCTGTCTTCTGTTGCGAAACGGTTGTCATCAAACAGACTAAAATGTAGGTTGAAACGTCTTAACATCTCAACTAACCATTGGTGTATTAGACTTTCTGGAACAATGATTAAAACCCGTTGGATGCGTTCTGTTAATATTTGCTGATGGATGATTAATCCTGCTTCAATGGTTTTTCCTAACCCCACTTCATCGGCTAATAAAACACGCGGGGCATAACGGTTGGCAACTTTGTGAGCAATGTAGAGTTGATGACTAATTAGGCTGGTGCGACATCCCATTAAACCATAAAGTTTGGCATGATGAAGTTTGCTGAGCTGGTGTAAGGTATTGATGCGTAAATTAAACCATGAGTTTGAGTCTATCTGGTTGTTCATTAAACGTTCACCAGGTTTGCTCAATTGCATGAAAGGGTTTAAGTCTGTTTCGCTAAAGTGAATGTTTTTACCTTTCTCGGTAACACCAAAATAAGTGATTAAATTATCATTCTCAACAGTGCGCTCAACGGTGATAAGAATACCTGTGTTATGACTGATTTCATCACCTGGTGAAAAGCAAATTCTAGTCAATTGAGCGCTTTGTTTGGCATAAGCACGAATATCACCCGTGGCTTCAAATTTTAGTGTCACAGTGCGAAAGTCACTGCTGATGACTGTGCCTAGTCCGAGTTGATATTCGGCATTATTCAACCAACGTTGTCCAGGATAATAGTTTGTCATTTTAATAATTTTCGCAGGCAACGCAGATATTTTTTGTCATCAAAAGTTGTCTGATTATGTTGCGTTTCCCATATTTGACTGGAGAGGCATTCGATCATCAGATGTTCTGCAATGTGTGAGTCTTGTTTTCTTCGACAAATATTTTCATACAGTGTTTTAAGTCCTTTTAATTTGTCGGTTTGGATTTGCTCTGCCAGTGTCAAATGTAAGGCAATGTGTAAAAAAGGATTGGTTTCACCGAGTTGCGGATGGAAATCGCGTTGAGTTGCTTGTTCATTTTGTTCAAAAAATGAATGATATTCAGGGTGCAACAGCATGATGCCTATGATTTGCTGTTCAATAGGCTGGCAAATTTCTTGTTGTTGGTGTTTGCGCCAGCATTCACAATAAAATTGACGCATTTCTTCACGATTTTGAAAATATTGCATTGTCGTTAAGTATCTATGGTTATTGGGATGAGCTCGAAATTACTTCCTGTTGTTGATTTTATTTTCACTTCAACTTCAAGTGATTTTCAATCATAAAAGCAAAGATATAGAACGACTATTACTTTACTTTTATTCAATCAGGTCATTTGAATCTAAAATAAATATGAAACCAAGCACTGGAAGTTATTTTGTGTCCGTCTCTTGGAGCTGTTTTCAAACAAAATAACATAATAATGCTATTTGTGGCAATTGTGTAAATATTCTATTTGATGCTTGTTTATGCACTATACTAATTTCTAATGAATACACCATTCTAAAATATTAAGAGATAAGAGCAATTTTAATGTCAGATATAGAACAATTACAAAAGTTTGAAGCATTGTGTTTGGAATATTTGCCTAATATGATTTATTTATTGGCAACACATGAACAATCAACTGAAAATAAATTATCTGAATTTGTCATGATGGCAGAAGAAATTAAAGTATCTACTGTTGATGTTGATTTAGTTCTTTTAGAAGAAGTTTTTGCTGAGTTAATCGATAAAGTGAATGAAAATGGTTCATTAAAACAGGATGATGAAGTCGTTCGATTGATTTCTAATATTGGCGATATGTTGATGATTGCAGAATCGACAATGGGTATTTATGTTGCCAGTGAAGGTATTAAAGATTACACCGCACAAGCAGGTAAACAGCCTGTTTTAACGGCAACAATTGATGATCTTAGCAAGTTGTATCATCTTCTAAGAAAAGATTTTAATGATAACGATATCGTGGAAATGAAGCTCATTGCCAATGAAATCAATATTCGATATGAAATTGTAATTCCGCACAAACCGCTGAAAACAATTTATGCAATTGAAGACGTGTTGAGTCGGGTGGCGAATAATGAGATTAATTTACATTCAGATTTAATTGATCAGGCAACCAAATTAATTTGGTTAACCCGAAAAATGTTGGATGGACATTTAACGGATGTGGTCACTATCACCGAAGACCAATTGGATGAAGAAGTTGAAATTTTTAGCCAAATAGTTTCCGCAGAACTTTGTCGTGAAGCAGGTGCAGAAGACAGTGAATGTGACATTATTAATTTGAATGTGGATGAAGAATTCAAAAAAGTATTAACCGCAGTGAATATGAAAGATATTCATGATGATTTATTGAAAGGACATTACATCTACGAAGTTTTGGTCAACATGGATATCGACATGGAAGTGACACAAAAAGTGGTGATGTTCTTACAAACAGAAGCAAAGTCTATTACCAGTGCCACGGTTTTTGTCGATGATAAAACATTGTTTAATTTTTTAGTAACCAGTGAGTTTGATGAGCCGACTTTATTGGAAAAAATGAATGTCATCACTACGGACAGTAAAATTGTTTCAATTGTTTATAAAGAAAATAAGTTGTCAATGGATGTTGAAGAAGCTGTTGTTGATGAACGTGTCAGTGAAGTTAAAACTCAATTATTGGAACAATTGTTTGAGCTGAGTTTAGGGCAAATAGAGTCGTTCGATGATGAATTGGATGATGCTGAAAAGTTATCAGGAGCGTTGAATATTATTGAGCAACAGGATCAGATGATTAAAGAAATGCAAATTGTTGTGCAACAAATGATTTCAGGCGAGGTTTAATTAATACTGTAACAAACTGTACTTTTTAGAATTTTATTCAATACTTATAAGAATAATTAAATTAGTCGTATTTTTTAAGGTATAGAAAAATAATTTTTTTAAAAAAATAGGTTGATTTTCGAGTATTTAAAAATTTGCCCATCAGGGCATCAAGTTCACAGGGGGATGCGTGAAAGTTTTACGCAATGTTCTACAAAATAGTCTACAACAAGAGCAATCAGCAGGGATAAATGCCATTAATTCTGTCTCAGCAGAAATTCAAGACCCTGTATCATTTGTTGATATATTGCGTACCCGTGCGATTCAAACACCCGATCATCTTGCTTATGTGTTTTTACAGGATGGTGAAACTGAAGGTGCGCGGCTTTGTTATGCTGAATTGGACAAAAAAGCCCGAGCCATTGCGGCAACGATTCAGAAAGTTTGTCAATCAGGTGATCGAATTCTGTTGTTATATCCTGCAGGCTTGGATTATTTGTGTACTTTTTACGCCTGTCAATACGCCAATGTTATTTCGATTCCAGCTTATCCACCGAGAAATAAGCGCCATTTACCCCGTTTGCAATCCATTATTTCAGATGCCAAGGCCCAAGTTGTTTTAACCACAACAGGAATCGTGAGCGATTTAGAACGATTGTTTTCAAATGCGCCTGAATTGAGTTCATTGCAATGGATAACCACCAATGATATTGATGATGCGTTGTCTGAGTCGTGGGAAGATCCTGTTTTAACCAAAGATACGGTGGCTTTTTTACAGTATACCTCGGGATCAACCAGTGCGCCCAAAGGCGTAGAATTAACCCATGGAAATTTAGTTTATAACCAATACATGTTACGCCACATGCGTTATTGGAATGAACAAAGCAATCGAGTTGATGTTGAGGATAATGTCACCATTGTCAGTTGGTTGCCATTATTTCATGACATGGGATTGGGTTTGGTATTGCAAGGTGTTTATCTTGGCGTACCTTGTGTCATTATGGCTCCTGTCTCTTTTATTCAACAACCCGCTCGTTGGTTAAAAGCCATTTCTCATTATGGTGCTAAAACCAGTGGTGCACCTAATTTTGCCTATGACTTGTGTGTTCGTAAAGTCACTGAAGAACAATGTCAGGGCTTGGATTTAAGCACTTGGACAATGGCATTTAATGGTGCTGAACCTGTACATCATGTCACATTGAAAAGATTTGCCGAAAAATTTGCACCTTATGGCTTTCGTTCACAAGCAGCTTATCCTTGTTACGGATTGGCGGAAGCGACCGTTGGCGTGACTGGTGGAGTGGTTTCTGCCGAGCCTGTGATTAGAAGTTTTGATGGTGAAGCATTGACTCGACATCAAGTTATTGCCGTTGATGAATCGGATGATAATGCTCTGACCTCTGTAGGCTGTGGTTTTATCTGGGAAAAACAAGAACTCATTATTGTTGATCCAGAAACTTGTCAGCCATGTGATGCTGATCGAGTGGGTGAAATTTGGTTACAAAGTGACAGTGTCGGTAAAGGTTATTGGCAACGTGAAGATGCGACCAAAGAAGCTTTTGACGCACATTTAAGTGATGGTCGAGGACCTTATCTCAGGTCGGGTGATATGGGTTTCATGTTTGACGGACAATTATTTGTTACAGGTCGTCTAAAAGACATGGTGATTATCCGAGGTCGTAATCATTATCCCCAGGACATTGAGCGCACCGTAGAAACTGCTTATAACTCAAATGACAATGATCAATCTTTTATTTCTGTGGGTGGTTGCGCGGTTTTTTCTGTGGAAATAGACGGTAAAGAAGAATTAATATTAGCGGCTGAAGTTGATCGACATTATCAACTGGTTTGTATCAGACAAGCCAAGCTGATGGCTCAAAATAGTGCGGAAGGTAAAATATTAAGTAAAAAAGTACCCGAAGTTGACCCTAAAAAAGACAAATGGGATGTTGATCCAGAAGATGTCATTTCGGCCATCAGACGCAATGTAACCGAATTACATGACTTGCATGTCCACACCGTGATGTTATTGAAAATGGGTGGTTTACCAAAAACATCCAGCGGTAAGGTTCAGCGTCATAAATGTAAGACCAGTTTTCTGGAAGGTGTCTTGCCAACTGTCTGGATCAGTGCTTTGTCACTCACCCAAGACGAAACAGGTGATAATGCCCCTGCTAATTTAGACGCTCATTTGTCTGTTGAAATGATCATGGCACAAGAAGAAGCGAAACGTCCTGTTTGGCTGGAAGGTAAGCTGGCACAGTCGATTGCTTCCGAGTTATATTTACCCGCCCATGAATTAGACCCAGGAAAGTCACTCAATACTTATGGGCTAGACTCATTAACGGCCGTTGAATTTGGTCATCGTTTAGAAATGGAATTGGGTGTCATTATTTCTGAAGTTGATTTGTTGGAAGGTCTAACTTTGAGAGGTTTGTCCAGTAAAATTCTCAAGCAAATTGATTCACCCGACAGTGAAAAAATTATTCCTTTATTGTCTGTGGACGCAACCAAAGAACAATATTCGTTATCACATGGTCAAAAATCATTGTGGTTTTTACAAGAATTAGCACCTGAAAGTCGTGCCTATAATGTGTGTTTTTCAGCCAAAGTCAATTCAACCATTGAAATTGATGCTTTGCAAAAGTCGTTTCAGGAAATAGTTAATCGGCATCCTTCTCTTAGAACCACTTATGGTGCTGAAAAAGGTGAGCCTGTACAAAAAATTCAACCTCAAATGTCAGTGTTTTTCACTCAAGAAGATGTGTCTGATTGGTCAGCAACAGAAATTACTGATCGTTTAAACCGAGATGCAACACGTCCGTTTGATTTGTTGAAAGGTCCTTTGCTAAGAGTTAGTTTGTTAACCCAATCAGACGACTTACATTATTTGTTACTCAGTGTGCATCATGTGGCGATTGATTTGTGGTCGTTGATGGTGGTGATGGATGAGTTGCAGGCGTTGTATCCTGCCATTAAAGATAATCGTGACCCCAATTTACCTCAATTACCTTTCAAGTATATTGATTATGTGGACTGGCAAGATCGCACTTTAAAAAGTGAAGAAGGTGAAAGGCTCTGGCAATATTGGCGTAAACAATTACATGCTTGTCATCCAGCATTGGATTTGCCGACAGACCATGCTCGTCCTGCGATACAAACCTATAAAGGGGCGGCCGAAGCATTTGCATTAGATGATGAAACCACCCAAAAATTAAAAACGTTGGCACAAAATCAAGGCTGTACTTTGTTCATGACTTTGCTGGCAACTTTTCAGTTGTTATTACATCGCTACACAGGACAAGAAGATATTTTGGTTGGTACGCCTGTGGCGGGTAGACGACGTGCTGGCTTAGAATCGTTGGTGGGTTATTTTGTTGATTCTGTGGTGTTGCGTTCTCAATTAACTCAGCAAGTTAATTTTACAGATTATCTGACCTTGGTGAGAGAGACTGTGTTGGGGGCTTTATCACATCAAGAATATCCATTTTCATCATTGGTTGAGCGTTTTCAACCTGTGCGTGACCCCAGTCGATCACCTTTATTTCAAGCCATGTTTGTTTTACAACGAACACCGCAAACCGAAGACGGTGACCCCGCGGGTTTTATTATTGGTGAATCAGGCGGCACTATGAAGCTGGGTGGCATGGCAATGGAATCAATTGCTTTGCAACAACGTGTGGCAATGTTTGATCTCATGTTGACCATGGCAGAAGGTGATGACAAAATTTGTGGTTCATTTCAATACAATACAGATTTATTTGAAAGTTCTACCATTGCCATTATGGCTCATCATTTTCAAACGCTGGTGAAAGCAATTACCGATAAACCCGATCAGCTGGTTTGTGATATTTCATTAATGGCGCCTGGTGATAAATATTTATTGTTGGTTGAATGGAATGATACCGCTACTCAATATGACAATGCCCAGTGCCTACATAAAATGTTTGAATCTCAGGTACAAAAAACGCCTGATTCCACCGCATTGATTTTTGGTGGTCAACGCTATCTTTATTGGGAACTCAGTGCAAAATCTAATCAACTGGCACATTATTTAATCAACAAAGGCATCGGACCCGATGTATTGGTTGGTTTGTGTGTCGAGCGTTCCATTGAAATGGTTATTGCTATCATGGGGGTGCTCAAGGCGGGTGGTGCTTATGTGCCGATTGATCCTGAATATCCGCAAGATCGAATCAGTTACATGATTGAAGATGCTCAATTAGCTGCTTTATTGACTCAGGAAAAATTGGTTGATGAATTGCAATTGAAACAAGACCAGATCATTTTATTGGATAAAGATTGGGACCTTATCTCAAAACAATCAGACGAAGAACCCAATACGGCAGTCACGCAAGATAATTTGGCTTATGTGATTTATACCTCGGGTTCTACAGGTCGTCCAAAAGGCGTGATGATTCCGCACAAAGCCATTGCCAATCATATGTCTTGGATGCAGGATGAATTCAAGTTAACGACAGAAGATGCGGTATTTCAGAAAACCCCGTTTAGTTTTGATGCGTCTGTTTGGGAGTTTTTTGCTCCTTTGTTATTTGGTGCAACATTGGTCATGGCAAAACCTGGCGGTCATCGTGATGGTCAGTACATGGTTAAGACCATTAAAGAATTTGGCATTACGACTTTGCAAATGGTGCCTTCCTTACTCAGAATGATGCTGGAAACCTCAGGTTTCGATGAAATTGATTCATTGAAGCGGGTTTGTTGTGGTGGGGAAGTGTTGGGCATGGATTTACAAAAGAAATTTTACCAAACCAGTCAGGCGCAATTGTATAATTTTTATGGCCCCACTGAATGCACCATTGATGCAACTTATTGGTCATGTATCCGAGATGATAATTCACCGATGATACCCATCGGTCGACCCATTTCAAATACCAAAATTTACCTGTTAGATAAAGCCTTAAATCCAGTGCCTGTCGGCGTTCCAGGGGAAATTCATATTGCTGGGGCTGGTTTGGCAAGAGGTTATTTACACAAACCAGAATTAACGGATGAGCGATTTATTGCTGATCCATTCAGTGATGATGAAAGCTCTCGTTTGTATAAAACAGGGGATTTAGGACGTTATCTACACAATGCCAATATCGAATATTTAGGTCGTATAGATCATCAAGTGAAACTCAGAGGTTATCGCATTGAGCTAGGTGAAATAGAATCTGTGCTGGTTGACCATGAAATGATCAAAGAAAGTGTGGTCATTGCACGTGAAGATACCAAGGGTCATCAACGTCTGGTGGCTTATGTTGTTGCAGATTTGTATGAAGATGTATTGGAAGAAAATGAAGTCAGAGAACATTTAAAACAGACATTGCCTGATTATATGATCCCCTCTGATTTTGTGTTTTTAGATGCCTTTCCTTTGTCGCCCAGTGGAAAAGTTGATCGCTTTGCTTTGCCCGCGCCCAGTGGTCCAATGATGGACGATGAATACGTTGCACCGAATACACCCACAGAATTAAAACTGGCAGAAATTTGGGCAGAAGTGTTGGGGGCAGGGCGTGTTGGTACAAAAGACAACTTTTTTGAATTTGGTGGACATTCCTTGTTAGCGACTCAAGTTATTTCAAGAATAGAAGAGCGTTTGGCTGTGCAAATTCCTGTCAGAAGTATTTTTGAGATGCCCACCATTGGTGGTTTGGCGGTGGTGATCGATCATGAAAAAGGGGTTAATGAGCCAATTCGTCATCTGGCATTAGAAAGAGTGTCAAGAAAGGGGCAATTGCCGATTTCTTTTGCTCAACAACGACTTTGGTTTGTTGATAAAATGATCACAGATGGTTCAGTTTATAATATTCCTGCGGTACTCCGATTTATTGGTGATTTAGATCATCATTCACTGGAACGAAGTATCCATGAAATAATTTTCAGACATGAAGTTTTACGCATCAAATTTGATGTGGATGATGGTCAGCCATTTCCCATTGTTGATGACTTTGAAGCAGAGCCTTTGGTTCTCGAACAAGTCAGTGGCGACAGTGCAGGTCAAATAGAAAAAAATGCATTGGCAATGGCAGAGCAAGAAGCCAAATGGTCATTTGATTTGGCCAGTGGTTCGTTGATTCGTTATCGCTTATTAAAATTGGCGGATGAAGATCATATTTTTATTTTTAATATGCATCATATCGTCTCAGATGGTTGGTCGTTGGGTGTATTGTCGCATGAGTTGAACGAATTATATCAAGCCTTTCATGCTGGTAAAACATCACCATTACCTGCATTACCTGTGCAATACATTGATTATGCGCATTGGCAAAAACAGTGGTTGGAAGGGGATTCCTTAAATCAACAAATTGATTATTGGAAAGAACAATTAAGCAATGGACAAGTACCTACTTTAGATTTGCCCACGGATCGACCGCGGCCTCATCAACAAAGTTTCCGAGGTGCAAAAGTTCAGCAAAGTATCAGTATGGAATTATTGGTGGGTTTAGAAGATTTAAGTCAGGAAGAGTCTGCCAGTTTGGGCATGACATTTTTGGCCGCTTTTAATTTGTTGTTGAGTCGTTACGCCAGTCAAGATGACATTGTTTTAGGCTATCCTGTTGCCAATAGAAAACGCACAGAAACAGAATCGTTGATTGGTTTTTTTGTCAATAC
>JABHHM010000463.1 GCA_018671575.1 Methylococcales bacterium
GGTAGTTTATTTGTTGCGTGTTACCTTATTTCGTGTTCGTTTCTTACTTAACACGAGTCAACGCATAGGTGGCAATCATCATGAATAAAATACTCGGAAAAATGGCACAAAACAATGGATTTAATTGATAAACCAAGCCGATGTGACCAAACGCTCTATTGATGATGGTAAAAACAATGCCAATCATAATTCCAACCAATACCCGTTGTCCCATACTGACAGAACGAATAGAACCAAATACAAATGGAATGGCTAAAAACAACATAATCATCAAATCCAATGGATTAACCAGTTTATCCCAGAAAGCCAGTTCATAACGCAATGAATCCAGTCCATTTTCTTGTAAATAATTGATATATTTATACAATCCTAATGCAGATAACGCGTCAGGCTTCACGGTAACAATATCCAGCAACTCTGGATTGAGTAATGATGACCAAATGGCTTTTTTGAAACGCTTAATAGTTACCCCTTGGCCAGTAATTTTAGTTTGTGTAATATACTTCAGCAACCATTTCCCACGCTGATAATTGGCTGTTTTAGCTCTGGTAATGATTTTTATGGCATGTTTTTCATCAACCTCAATAATTTCTATTCCCCTAAGTACAGGACCAGGAAAAATTTGTTTAATATGAATATACGTTTTAGAATCTTTTGCCCAAAACCCTTTTTCACCAATAAGAGTGGCTTTTTCAGTTTTTGCATGGGCCTTTAATTGTTGTGCTGTTTTTTCCATAAAAGGTGAAATAAATTCCCCGATAATCACCACAATCACCATCAATAACAAACCTGTTTTAGCCGCAGAAAAAACAATTTGTCGTATTGAAATGCCTGCGGCTCTCATCGCAATCAATTCACTGTTATTTGCCATGGCACCAAGACTTAACAAACAGCCAAGTAAAACCCCCATGGGAAACAGTTCATAAATCAAACGGGGTGTTGATAAGAGAATAAACTGAAAAGCCTGAATTAGACCGTAGTTACCTTGCCCGACTGATCGCAGTTCATCTAAAAATGTAAAAAACATGATTAAAGTCACCAGTATCATCAACACAGTAAAGGTAGATAACAATACTGTTTTACCAATATATCGGTCTAGAATTCTCATGTTTTTTTAGCTTTAAATAATAATTTCAAACCAACCAATCCACCCTCTCTTGTCATCAAAAACAGGGTTAATAGCAAAAAGGGAATATGTATCCACCAAAGCCCTAACCAATCAGGAGAAATAGATCGTTCCATCCAGTTTTTTGAGACGGTGATTAAGTTAAAATACAGCACATATATAATGATAGCAGCAAACATTTTTCCATAACGCCCTTCTCTTGGAGAGACTTTACTTAAGGGCACAGCCAACATGGTTAAAATCAGCAAAGAAATTGGAATGGCATAACGCCATTGTAATTCTGCCAGATCTTCAACCTCATCAGATTGGCTTAATAGATTGGATGGTTTGGCTTTTCTGGGGATATGAATGGTTTTATCGGGTACTTTTTCCCTGATTTTTACGGTATATTTTTCAAATTCAATGACCCGTGTTTCTCGACTATTTTCTGTTCCTTCATATCGAATGCCATCAACCAACACCAAATATTGAAAACCACTGTCACCATCAACTGTTTGATAGGCTTGTTTAGAAGTCACCAAACCATCCACGCCATTTTGTTTATGTTGAATAAATACATTATTCATTAAACCATTAGGCAATATTTTTTCAACATAAAAAACCAAATCACCCTGTTTATATTCATTAAATTTTGCAGGAAAAATACCCGTCAGTTTTGAACGTTGTTGATCTTGTTTTTTAATCACAGAATCTTGAAAATATGACCAAGGAACCACATACAAAGATAAATAAGCGGTTAAAATAGCAATCGGCAAAGACATTAAAAAAAAGGTTCTATTCAGACGAGCAATACCAATTCCACAGGAAAACATTGCCACCATTTCATTGTCTTTATACAATCTCCCCAGTGCCAACAAAATAGAAAAAAAGAATGATACAGGGATCAATAACACCAATATTTTAATGGTTTTAAGTGCCAATAAAGTAAAAATAATATCTGATGATAAACCACCTGCCGCCGCCTCCGATAAATATTTAACGAAACGATTACTGACAACAATCAACAGCAGAATAAAAAAAACGGCAAAAAAAGTCTTGAAAACTTCTTTGATGAGATAACGGTCAATGATATTGAAAATCATAAGGCGAATTGATTTATTTTTTTATTTATTGGGTTTTGTATTTTTATTTTTACTTTAAAAGCATTATAGTTCAATTCTTTTACACTGACGATACTGAATAAATAACCTATGGACTTATACTTATGCGAAAAACCATCACAAGGCAGAGACCTTGCCAAAGCCCTTGGAATTCGCGGTAATCAGCCAGGTTATATTGGCAACCAACAAACGGTTGTAACCTGGTGCATTGGTCATCTACTGGAACTATATACACCCGATGATTATAATTCACAATGGAAAAAATGGACATTGGAACAATTACCCATTTTTCCTACACAGTGGAAATATAATATCAAAGCCAACACCCGCAAACAATTTACGGTCGTAAAAAAATTAATAAATAAAGCCCAATGTGTTTACATTTCTTCTGATGGAGACAGAGAAGGAGAAACTTTAGCTCGTGAAATTCTCGACAAATGCCATTATAAAGGTGAAACCAAACGCCTTTGGTTAACCGCATTGGATAATCGAAGCATTAAAAAGGCTTTATCTCAAATCAAACCAGGCCAACAAACAGAGTCATTGTATTGGTCAGGATTAGGTCGAATGCGTGCAGACTGGCTAATGGGTATGAATTTAACCCGCTTATTTTCTGTCAGCCATCAATGCAAACGACCACTGACTGTCGGCAGAGTTCAAACGCCCACATTAAAACTGGTGGTTGACCGTGATTTGGAAATAGAAAATTTTGTTGCCCAAAATTATTTTGATCTTTTCGCTGAATTTAAGGTTGAAAATGGCTGTTTTAAAGCCAAATGGCAAGTTCCAAAAAGCATTGCTGATGACAAAGGGCGCTGCCTAAAAAAAACAGAAGCTGAAACAGTTCGTATTGCCATTGAAAATAAAACAGGACACATCTGTCAATGCAAAACCCAACGTAAAAAACAAAAACCACCCTGGTTATATAGCCTGTCAACATTACA
>JABHHM010000389.1 GCA_018671575.1 Methylococcales bacterium
ATCCAACTTGCTTGTATTTTTGTTCGCCTTTTTTGTTGCAAAAATAGTTGTGTAGTTCGACTATACGCCTATTTTTGCGCCTCAAAGGCGAATAAAAATCCTGCGCAATTTGGACATTTATTTATTTCGCTTCCCCTTACTGTGTCTATCTGTGTTTATTCGTGGTTTTAAAATACTTTGTTACTTTGCCCAAAGGGCATCAAACCAATATTCAAATAATTCAATTCAAGGATAAACAATGTCTGCTATCTATAATTTCAGTGCTGGACCTGCCACGTTACCAACTGAAGTGTTACAACAAGCCAAAGATGAAATGCTGGACTGGAATGGTAGTGGCATGTGTGTGATGGAAATGAGTCATCGAGGTAAAGAATTTGTTTCGATTGCAGAGCAAGCTGAAGCTGATTTAAGAGAATTGATGTCAATTTCAAATGACTATGCTGTTTTATTCCTGCAAGGTGGTGCGTCAAGTCAATTTGCCATGGTACCATTAAACTTATTAAATGGTAAAAGCTCAGCGGCTTATACCAATACAGGTCAATGGTCAAAAAAAGCCATTGCAGAAGCCAAGCGTTATTGTGATGTCAATGTTGTGGCTAACAGTGAAGCTGAAAATTTCTCAACCATCCCCGATGAATCAAGTTGGGCGGATTTTAAAGATGCGGCTTACTTACATTATACGCCTAACGAAACCATCGGTGGTTTAGAGTTTGCTTCGATACCAGAAACAGGTGGAATTCCACTGGTCGCTGATATGTCATCAACTATCTTGTCAAAACCGATTGATATTAGCCGATTTGGTATTATTTATGCGGGTGCTCAAAAAAATATTGGTCCAGCAGGTATTACGGTTGTTATTGCCAAAAAAGACTTGATTGGTAATGCATGCAAAGAAACGCCAGCAATGTTGAATTATCAAACTCAGTTGAAAGGTGGGTCTATGTACAATACACCACCAACTTACAGCTGGTATATTGCAGGTTTGGTTTTTCAATGGCTGAAAAAACAAGGCGGGCTGTCTGGAATGGCTGAAATCAATCAGCGCAAAGCAGGTAAATTATATGATGCAATTGACCAATCCTCTTTTTATAATAACCCTGTTGACAAGCGTTACCGTTCATTGATGAATGTTCCTTTTACATTGGCTAATGCAGATTTAGATGCAACTTTTTTGTCAATGGCATCCGAACGCGGTTTGAAAACATTAAAAGGTCATCGCTCAGTAGGTGGTATGCGTGCCAGTATTTATAACGCAATGCCAGAAGCAGGAGTGGATGCACTCATTAATTTTATGGAAGACTTTGAAAAAGAAAAAGCCTAATTTATCAAATTCACAATGTGGCGTTGTTTATCCACTTTTTTCAAGTATAAAGGTTCTCATGTACAAAATATTAACATTAAATAATATCTCAGTCGCAGGACTAGATCATCTTCCTCGTGATTCTTATGAAGTGGCATCAGAAGTTCAACACCCCGATGGCGTTTTATTGCGTTCGTTCAAAATGCACGATATGGATTTACCTGATACCGTTAACGCCATAGGCCGTGCAGGAGCTGGTGTTAATAATATTCCCGTGGATGATTACAGTAAAAAAGGGGTGGCTGTATTTAATGCACCAGGTGCCAATGCCAATGCTGTTAAAGAATTGGTTATTACAGGTATGTTATTGGCTTGTCGTAATATTTGCCAAAGCTGGGATTTCTCAAAAGGTCTTGAGGGCGAAGATGACGTTATTACCAAGCAAGTTGAAGCGGGTAAAAAGAATTTTGTTGGTTTTGAATTGCCAGGTAGAACATTGGGTGTTGTTGGATTGGGAGCAATTGGTGTAAAAGTTGCCAATGTTGCCATCGCTTTAGGCATGAATGTTATTGGTTATGATCCGACAATTACGGTTGGGAGAGCATGGCAATTATCCTCTGAAATTGAGCAAGCAAATAGCATTGATGAGTTAATGTCAAAAGTTGATTTTGTGACTTTTCATGTGCCATTAACAGAAGAAACCCGTCATCTGGTCAATCCATCACGCATCCGTAACATGAAAGACAATGCTGTTATTCTTAATTTTGCTAGAAATGGTATTGTTGACGATGATGCTGTTTGTGAAGCATTAGATGATGGAAAACTCTACGCTTATGTTTGTGATTTTCCCTCAAACTTGCTGAAAAAACACCCACGAGTGATAACCTTGCCACATTTGGGAGCATCCACCAAAGAAGCCGAAGAAAATTGTGCCATCATGGTCGCCAAGCAAGTCAAAGACTATCTTGAAAATGGCAATGTGAAAAATTCAGTTAATTTTCCAGAAGTTTCTTTACCGCGTAACAGTGGTCGCAGAATTACCGTGGTGAATGAAAACATTCCCAATATGGTCGGTCAAATTTCAACTGATTTGGCGAACGCGAATTTGAACATCATTGATTTAATGAATAAATCCAGAGGTGATTTAGCGTATACAATCATTGATGTTGAAAATGATGTTCCCGATGAGACCGTGCAAGCAATAAAAAATATTGAAGGTGTGTTAAAAGTTAGAGTTCTTTAAAAAATATTCAGTGTTATGTCAAATATACCAATGAATGAATCACAATCGCTTGAATCATTAAGGAATCAAATTGATCAAATTGATTCCGATGTTCATGCCTTAATTAATCAACGAGCAACTTTGGCACAGAAAGTTGCAACCATTAAAAAAGCTTCTGGAGAGCAATTTTCTTTTTATCGTCCAGAACGTGAAGCACAAGTGTTAAGGGCTATAAAATCTAGAAATAATGGTCCATTGCATGATGAAGAAGTTGCCCGAATTTTTCGTGAAATAATGTCCGCATGTTTGGCTCTTGAACAACCTTTGAATGTTGCCTTTTTGGGGCCTGAAGGTACGTTTACTCAACAAGCAGCATTAAAACATTTTGGTGAATCAATGGTTTCTGCACCCATGGCAACCATTAAATCAGTATTTAGAGAAGTCGAAGCAGAATCAGCTCATTATGGCGTTGTTCCCGTGGAAAATTCAACCGAAGGGGTCATTAGCCATACGTTAGATTTGTTTGTTAATTCGCCTTTAAAAATTTGCGGTGAAGTTGCCTTACGAATACACCATCATTTGCTGGCACTGAATAAAAATACAAATCAAATCACCAAAATAGTCTCCCACCAACAATCATTTGCCCAATGTCGAGAATGGTTAAGTAAAAATTATCCACAAATTGATCAAATCACAGTCAGCAGTAATGCTGAAGCAGCCAGAATAGCGGCAAATGATGAAAATACCGCCGCCATTGCGGGTGAGGTTGCAGAGCAAACTTATGGTTTGAATCGAATCGCAGGTAATATTGAAGACAGCCCTAACAATACCACTCGCTTTTTAATCATTGGTCATCAGGACTCTGACCCGAGTGGTGAAGACAAAACCAGTTTATTGGTGGCAACTAAAAATAAACCAGGTGCGTTATACCACTTATTAAAACCTTTGAGTGACAGCAAAATTAGCATGACCCGAATAGAGTCCAGACCTGCTAAAAAGGGCAACTGGGAGTATGTGTTTTTTATTGATATCAATGGCCATGAAAAACAAGCCCATATCGCAGAAACCTTAGGGCTATTACAAGATCAGGCTTCTTTATTTAAAATACTCGGCTCCTACCCATGCGCAGTTTTGTAACGCTTGCAACGCCAGCCGTTCAAAATCTCACTCCTTATACTCCAGGTAAGCCCATCAGTGAGCTTGAACGTGAATACAATGTTTCAAATATCATCAAATTGGCATCCAATGAAAACCCACTGGGGCCAAGTCCACAGGTTATTAAGGCGATTGAAAATGAATTCAGTGAGATAGCCAGATATCCTGATGGCAATGGTTTTGCTTTAAAGCAAAAATTGGCTGAAAAACATCAGGTTTCTCAAGATTGCTTGACCCTTGGCAATGGTTCTAATGATGTTTTGAGTTTAATTGCTCAAGGTTTTTTAAATCATCAAACCGAAGCCATATATTCACAATATGCTTTTGCTGTTTATCCCATTGTTATTCAAACGGTTGGGGCAATAGCTAAAATTGCAGAAGCAGGAGAGCAGAATGGTCTAAAGTTTTCACATGACTTGAATAATTTTTCTAAATTAATCACGCCAAAAACCAGAGTCATTTTTATTGCAAACCCCAATAATCCGACAGGAACTTGGTTGGATAAATCGACTTTAAACAGTTTTTTAAATTCAATATCGCAAGATATTATTGTGGTGATTGATGAGGCTTATATTGAATATGTTGATGAAGATCAGTACCCTGATTCAACGCAATGGCTTAAAAAATTCCCCAACCTGATTGTGACACGTACTTTCTCAAAAGCTTATGGTTTGGCTAGTTTTCGTATAGGTTATTCAATATCATCTCCAGAAATTGCCGATGTGCTTAACCGAGTACGTCAACCGTTTAATGTTAATTCTTTTGCACAAGTTGCTGCAATGGCCGCATTAGAAGATCAAGCCTATATTCAAAAGAGTGTCGAATTAAATCGGTTGGGTAAAAAGCAATTAATCGATGGTTTTAATGATTTAAGTTTGAAATATATACCTTCAGTTGGAAATTTTCTTTGTGTTGATGTGTATTCCTCTGCTTCGAGAATCAATGAAGAATTATTGAGGTTAGGTATTATTGTCAGACCTGTTGCTAACTACGGAATGCCAAAACATTTAAGAATTACCATTGGGCATGAGTCTGACAATCAAGCTGTTTTAAATGCACTGCACAAGGTCATCATATAATGATTATACCACCAGGGCATGAATTTCATTCGAGCAGGGGAGCTGCTCAACTCAGCTTAAAAAAAATCAGCTTAATTGGTGTTGGTCTTATTGGCGGTTCGTGGATGCGAGCTATTAGACAAGCCAATGAATGCCAAACAATTATGGGTTGTGGCAGACAATTGGAAAATCTTGAAAAAGCAAAACAACTGGGTGTCATTGATGATTTTACCCATGACCCTGCTGAAGCGGTTGAACAAGCAGATTTGGTTGTGTTGGCTGTGCCACTTGGAGCCATTGAAAATATTGTCAGAAAAATCAAACCTGTTTTATCATCTAAAACCATCATAACCGATGTGGGTAGTGCCAAAGGTAGTGTGGTTGATGCCGTTAAAAATGTCTATGGTTTTGTACCGACTAATTTTGTTCCAGGTCATCCGATTGCTGGTACAGAACAAAGTGGTGTCGAAGCATCTTTTGTAACTCTATTCAATAATCGACGTGTCATCCTGACACCGCTTGAAGACACCTCCGAACAAGCATTAAATTTAGTCAAACACTTGTGGCAAGTTGCTGGTGCAGACGTAATTGAAATGGAAGTCAAACATCATGATTCGGTGTTGGCTGCAACCAGTCATTTACCTCATCTTTTAGCCTATACATTGGTTGATATGCTGGCACACATGGAGTCTAATTCAGAAATTTTTAAATATGCTGCAGGTGGTTTTCGTGATTTTACCCGTATTGCCTCCAGTGATCCAACCATGTGGCATGACATTTGTCTGGCAAATGATAAAGCACTGCTACCAATACTTGAACAATATATTGAACAATTACAAATAATTAAAGAGGCTGTCTCAAATAACGACAGCGAGTCTATGATGAAAGTTTTTCAACATGCGAAAGAGTCTCGCGACAAATTTGTTGGATGATTTTAGTCTAACTTCCTGTTTTTGATTCAAATGACATTCCTTCCGCAAGTCCTTCCTCACCCCAAATATTATATTTGCTGATAGCAAATTAGTGAATGGATAAAAAATGGCTAAAAAGAAAGAAATAAAAGAAGAATCCTTGGAAAAACAACTCTGGAAATCTGCTGATAAACTTAGAAAAAATATTGATGCTGCAGAATACAAGCATATTGTACTGGGGTTAATATTTCTCAAATATATATCAGATGCTTTTGAAGAATTATACACCACATTAAAAACGGGTGACGGTGAATTTGCAGGAGCTGATCCAGAAGATAAAGATGAGTATAAAGCAGAGAACGTGTTTTTTGTCCCCCAAGATGCGCGCTGGGCTTTTTTACAGGGCAGTGCCAAGCAACCTACTATTGGTAATATTGGTAAAACGGTTGATGGTGCAATGGATGTCATCGAAAAGGAAAATTCCTCATTAAAAGGCGTATTGCCAAAAGTTTATGCTAGGCAAAATCTCGATCCAACCAGTTTGGGTGAATTGATTGATCTGATTAGCAATATCGCACTGGGTGATGCCAAATCCCGTAGTGCAGATGTATTGGGGCATGTTTTTGAATATTTTCTGGGCAAATTTGCATTGGCAGAAGGCAAAAAAGGTGGGCAGTTCTATACCCCAAGAAGTGTAGTTGAATTGTTGGTGGAAATGCTGGAACCATTCAAAGGTCGGGTGCTTGACCCATGTTGTGGTTCAGGTGGAATGTTTGTGCAATCAGAAAAATTCGTTGCCGATCATCAAGGCAAAATTAATGATATTTCAATTTATGGTCAAGAAAGCAATCAAACCACCTGGCGATTGGCAAAAATGAATTTGGCTATCCGAGGTATTGATAGCTCACAGGTTAAATGGAATAACGAAGGTTCTTTTCTCAATGATGCCCATAAAGATGCCAAAGTAGATTATATCATCGCCAACCCGCCTTTTAATGTCAGTGACTGGAATGGTGATTTACTGAGAAAAGATGGCCGCTGGAATTATGGTATTCCTCCGACAGGTAATGCCAATTATGCATGGATACAGCACCGAGTTTGAAGAACAGCTAAAAGAAGAAGCCGTTTTGAATGATCGAATTTTAGATAATTTAGCCAAGGTAAAGATTAATGGATAAGTTCACTATGGTCACCTACTTATCCACAGTGGAGGATAAGCTATCATTGAAGCGGGCAGAGCCACTTAATTCAGCTTTAAACTCAGCATCGATTAAAAAGTTGATGGGATGAGTGATTTAATTAAAAATGCACTGGTTGCAGATGTTAAAGCATTATTACACAGCGCTAAAAACAGTGTTTATCAACAAATCAACCATACTATGACTCAAGCCTATTGGGGAATTGGTAAGCGAATTGTTGAAGAAGAGCAACACGGAAAATCAAGAGCAGAATATGGTAAAGGATTGATTAAACATCTATCTCAGGAGTTAAGCAGAGAATTTGGTAAGGGCTTTTCAGTTGATAATATGGAAAATATGCGTAAGTTTTACCTTGCTTACCCGATTTCCGAGACAAAGTCTCGGAAATTACAACTCAGCTGGTCACACTATATATTCTTAACCCGAATCAGCAATATTGATGAGCGAAGCTTTTACGAAATAGAAGCCACACAAAATAGCTGGACTCTGAGAGAACTTAAAAGGCAGTTTAATAGTGGCTTATTTGAGCGTTTGCGTCTAAGCACAGGTAAATCGGTAGTAAAACAACTGTCCGAACAAGGGCAAATTATCCAAACCGCCAACGACTTAATCAAAGACCCCTATATTTTAGAATTTATCGGTTTGCCTGAACAAAGCCGTTACAGTGAAAGTGAACTGGAACAAAAATTAATTGATAAACTAGAGCATTTTTTATTAGAACTTGGCAAAGGCTTTACCTTCGTCAGTCGTCAAAAAAGAATCACTATTGACGAAAAACATTTCAAAGTGGATTTGGTCTTTTATAACCGTTTCTTGAAATGTTTTGTGGTTATTGATCTTAAAATTGGTGAGCTAAAACATCAAGATATTGGACAAATGCAGATGTATGTCAATTACTTTGATCGCTGTGAGAAACAAGCTGATGAAACCCCAACCGTAGGTATTATTCTTTGTAAAGATAAAAGCAAGGCTCTGGTGGAGATGACTTTGCCTGAAGATAATAGCCAAATTTATGCGAGTAAGTATTTGACTGTATTGCCGAATAAGGAGGAATTGTTGAGGTTGTTGGAGGATGGGGATGAGTGAGTGGA
The DNA here is from genome assembly GCA_018671575.1 of Methylococcales bacterium. Classification (GTDB taxonomy): domain Bacteria; phylum Pseudomonadota; class Gammaproteobacteria; order JABHGC01; family JABHGC01; genus JABHHM01. The sequence continues at coordinate 7,937 of JABHHM010000389.1, forward strand.
GAGAGTGTAAACTAGAAGACATTGCTCATATAAATCCAACTGAAAAATTAGTAAAAGGTTTGGTTGCAAAAAAAGTTGCTATGGAAATATTGAAACCATTTTTAGCTGCAGAAGATCATATTTTGGGCTTAGATGATGGTAAAAAACGCTATATCAATGAAGTGATAGCATTGTCAAAAGTGTTTGCAATTGCCATTCCTCATGAACAGGCAATGGATGTTAAAGAAGAGGTGGCTTTTTTTCAGGCAGTGAAAGCTCGTCTGGCAAAGTTTGATGCTACAGGTTTAGGTCGAACCAATGAAGAAATAGAAACTGCGATTCGTCAAATCATCGATCAGGCTTTGGTTTCTGAACAAGTTATTGACGTATTTGATGCGGCAGGAATTAAAAAACCTGATATTTCCATTCTTTCAGAAGAGTTCTTGTTAGAGCTAAAGGGTATGGAGCATAAAAATGTAGCATTGGAAGTTTTAAAAAAACTATTAAATGATGAAATAAAGTCACGTTCAAAGAAAAATCTGGTTAAAAGTAAATCTTTGATGGAAATGCTTGAGAATGCTATTAAAAAATATCACAATAAGGTTTTAACTGCCACCGAAGTGATGGATGAGCTAATTAAATTGAGTCAGGAAATTGTCAGTATGGACAATGAAGCTCGTGAGTTGGGGTTAACTGATTTTGAATATGCCTTCTACACAGTGGTTGCCAATAACAAAAGTGCTCAAGAATTAATTCAACACGATAAGTTAAGAGAGTTGGCCGTGGTATTGACTGAGCGAGTCAAGCAAAATGCATCAATAGACTGGACAATCAAGGAAAGTGTTCGAGCTAAGTTAAAAGTTATTATTAAAAGAACATTAAGACAATTTGGCTATCCACCCGATATGCAAAAACTGGCGACAGAGACAGTGCTAAAGCAAGCTGAACTCATTGCCAATGAAATCTCATTGGTGGTATAGCAGTAACAGATGGATAAATAATCATGAAAAATACAAAATTTATAGTCAGCCCTGGCGGTACGTTATCTGGTTCTATCCGAGTTCCAGGAGACAAGTCCATTTCGCATCGATCTATTATGTTGGGTTCAATTGCTGATGGGGTTACCCGTGTTTCTGGGTTTTTAGAGGGTGAAGATAGTTTGGCAACTTTAAAAGCATTCAAAGCATTGGGCGTTAACATTGAAGGGCCTGAAAATGGTAATGTCAGCATTCATGGCGTGGGTTTACATGGGTTAAAAGCAAACAATGAAGCTTTAGATTTGGGCAACTCTGGAACCTCCATGAGGTTAATGAGTGGTTTGTTGAGTGCACAAAAATTTGAAACAACTTTAGCGGGTGATTCTTCATTGAATCAGCGTCCAATGAAACGAGTGATTGATCCTTTGACTCAGATGGGGGCAACCATTGTTTCAGAAGACAATGGAACGGCACCGCTAAACATAAAACCTGCTGGTCAAATTAATGCCATTGATTATCAATTACCCATGGCAAGTGCTCAAGTTAAGTCATGTATTTTACTGGCAGGACTCTATGCTTCTGGAACAACAACAGTGACTGAGCCAGCGCCTACCAGAGATCATACTGAACGAATGTTACGAGGTTTTGGCTGTGAAGTCATTACTGAGAAAAATGTCATTAGCCTGAAAGGAGGTCAATCGCTAACTGCCACTGATATTGATGTACCTTCTGATATTTCTTCGGCAACATTTTTCATTGTGGGAGCTGCTATTGCTAAAGATTCAGATATTATTCTGCAACATGTGGGGATGAACCCAACACGTATTGGTATTGTTAATATTATGCGGGCAATGGGGGCATCCATTGAAATTTCCAACGAAAAAACAATTGGTGGTGAGCCAGTTGCTGATTTACACATCGTACATCGACCCTTAAAAGGCATTCATATTCCGACGGATCAAGTGCCTTTGGCGATTGATGAATTTCCCGCTATTTTTATTGCTGCTGCGTGTGCAGAAGGTGAGACTGTTTTAACAGGAGCTGAAGAACTAAGAGTGAAAGAAAGTGACCGAATTCAGGTCATGGCAGATGGTTTAAATATTCTTGGTATTGATGCAGAGAGTCAGTTTGATGGCATTAAAATACAAGGTGGGCAATTGACTCAAGGCGAAGTAGACAGTCATGGTGATCATCGAATCGCCATGTCTTTTGCAATGGCTGCGTTAAGAGCACAAGGTGAAATCACCATAAATAATTGCGACAATGTACAAACTTCATTTCCAAGTTTTGTTCATTTAGCAAAATCATCAGGTTTAATCATTAGAGAGATGTCCAGTGAGTAAAATGCTCTGTATAACAGTTGACGGACCCAGTGGTTCAGGTAAAGGTACAATCAGTTTATTACTGGCAAATAGGTTGTCTTTAAACTACTTGGATAGTGGAGCCATTTATCGGCTGATGGCGTATGCTGCAAGCAATAAAGGGATTGATTTAACGGATGAAAATTCAGTTGCAGATTATGCCAATGAAATTGATGTGAAATTTAAAATCAGTGATGATGCCATGAGTTGTCAGGTGATATTAAACTCAGCAATAGTGACGGATGAAATACGAACGGAACAAGCAGGTAATAATGCATCAAAAATTGCGGTATTTCCAAAAGTAAGAGCCGCTTTGCTTGAGTTGCAAAGAAACTTTTTAATTTCTCCTGGTTTAGTTGCCGATGGTCGAGACATGGGAACGGTTGTTTTTGCGGATGCTCCTTATAAATTTTTCCTTACTGCCAGTGCTGAAGAACGTGCTATGCGGCGCTACAAGCAATTAACAGATAAAGGTTATTCTGTTGAGTTGGAAGCATTAACCAAAGAAATAGAAGCGCGTGATGAACGAGACTCCAGTCGTTCAGCATCCCCGTTAAAACCAGCGGATGATGCTATTTTGATTGATTCAACCAGTTTGCCAATTGATGGTGTTTTAGAAAAAATAATGGCAGTTATTCAATGAATTATTTAGCTTTATCACTCGTTACTTATGCGTTACTGAGTCAAGTTGCCGTTGCAAAAATAGACGACAATATCTCTGAATTATTTAAAATGGATTTTAAAGACCTCATGAATATTGAGGTCACGGTCGCATCATTAAAACCAGAAAATATTCCAAAAACACCTGCTATTGTCAGTAGTTATAGTGCAAAAGATTTGGAAAAAATGGGGTTACGAAGTTTTACGGAATTTTTATCATTTATACCTGGTATTTTTGTACAATCAAGTAATATTCCGATGGACTCCATTATGGTTCGAGGTATCAGTGAATCTTTTAACCAAAAAATATTGCTGTTAATTGATGATGTGCCTTATTGGGGTGCTTCACATTCTCAAATTCCCTTACATGGTATTCCTCTGGAAGCCATTGATCACATTGAAGTAATACGTGGTCCTGGTGCGGTTATTTATGGAACCAATGCGTCTGCTGGGGTCATAAAAGTAGTCACAAAAAAAGGATTGAAAGATAATTCTTTTGCCATTAGAGGTGGTTCTTACAATCATTTTAACAATAGTGGTTACTATAGTACTTCAATATCGGATTCAGTCGATTTAAGTGTTGGGTTTGAATTCCAAAATGAATCGGGTTATCCTGGATTTTTTGAAAATTCAGTGACTGTTCCTTTTGCAACAGGAACCAGTGGTAACATCAGGAAAAAAGTCAATAAAAAGTCGATTCTGTTCAAACTGAATGCGGGTAATTTAAATATTTTGGCGCAAGCTTATGAATCACTTGAAGGCGGTTCGTTGGGTGCAGCACCAACACATCCAGAAAAACCTGCCTTATTTGAAAATAATGGGCAACTATTACACGCTGACTATCATTGGAATCTGAATGATTCCAAAATTAAAGTTTATGGTGATTACAATATGGCTTATATTGAGGCATGGGAAAGTAATTTTCAACCTGGTTTAGAAAGACGTGTTAAGTTTGTTGATTCTGAGCAGAATAATTATCGACTCAGAGGAGGGATGACATTGAATCATCAATTTTCAAATGATTTATCCTTTTTTGTTGGAGGGGAGTATGAACGACGTTCTGTTGGGCAATATGATTTATTTATTGGACAAAAATTGATTCTCACGCAATTAAAAGAAAAAAGTGCCAATGAAAAGAATGTATTTGCCCAAGTTGATTACACACTTAATCAGTTTCGTTTTCTCATCGGCGGGCGCTACATTGATAATGAAAATGCAGGGTCTGCATTTACTCCACGAGTTGCCGCTATTTATTCAATTAACCCATCGCAATCCATTAAGTTGTTATATTCTGAGGGTTTTAATTCACCAAATTTCTTACAAACAGATGTCAATCTGCCTTTCATTGTTGGTAATAAAAACCTAAAAGCAGAAATAGTGAGTACCATCGATTTGGCTTATACTTATGCAAGCCAAAAAAGTTTGCTGGTATTAAATGCGTTTGAACTTCAGACTAAAGATGTTATTACACGAGTGGGAACTGTCGTGCCGACCTATGATAATTCTGGGGCATTTAAACGATACGGATTAGAGCTTGATTTTCAGTATCGGCAGAATAAATTTTCTGGTTTTTTTAACCTATCCTATCTAAATGAAGGGAAAAAAATTATTGATAATGACCTGGAAGCAAGGCATACCCCTGGCTTAACTGGAAATATTGCAATGCACACTAATATATTGGGGGTTCATGGGGTCGGAACCAGTCTTCGGTATATTGGATCAAGAAGTGGAATTAGTCACCATTATTTATGGAATGTAGACTATCAATATCAATTCAATCATGCTGAGTTATTTGTAAGCATCAGAAATTTACTGAGCAAAGATGCTTATTCAAGAGATGTTGCAGGATTTTCACCTGAGCCTGTTCCTGTTTCTGATCCAGACACTAATTTCTTGGTTGGTGTGAAATTTTACTATTAAAAGGTAAATTTATGTCTTCTCCCGTTTGGAAGATTGTGATTATTTGCCTGACTGTGATGACATCTCATGTCGCTTTTAGCAAATACGATACCCAGGATGAATATATCTTAAAAGCTATTTTTTTAGAACGTTTTACCCGTTTTGTTGTTTTTCCTGTGTCACATTCCAAGTCCCCAAATTTTAATCTTTGTGTTGTTAATCAAAGCAGTTTTGGACAACTTCTAAAACAGATTTATAGTCAGAGAAAAATTTTAAATAAACCTGTGCGACTATTGGTTGATAATACTATTCAAAACTGGTCTGAATGCCACCTATTATTCATTGGTAATGTCGATGTCAATCGTTTAGAAACAATTTTAGACGCAGTGAAAACCTTGCCAATATTGGTGGTTTCAGGCTCTATAGGCTTTGGAAATGCTGGTGTTATGTTGAATTTTTATACCGATAAAAAAAAATTGAGATTTGAAGTCAATTTACAAGCGACTCAAGAGGCTAAAATCAAACTAAATTATGGGCTTATTCAATTGGGTAAAAAAGTTGGGTCATTAATAAACAGAAAATAAGGTAACGCGCAATAAATAAACTACC